>JADHKY010000053.1 GCA_016780945.1 Aquiluna sp.
ATCATCGCCGTGGTTGGTTTTGTTGGACAATCCAGACCGCCGAAGGCGCTCGCAATTCCATACACGAAGGGGTAATTGTGGAGATCGACTGGGCAGAGCTAACAGATGCGGCAAAGGCCGCAATGGCTAAGGCTTACGCCCCCTACTCCAAGTTCCCGGTTGGTGCTGCTGCTCTCACGACTGACGGGCGAATTATTAGCGGAGCAAACGTCGAGAACGCGTCCTATGGGCTTGGGCTTTGCGCCGAGTGCTCGCTCGTCAGTGAGCTCTTTCGCACCGGTGGCGGAAAGCTCGCAGCCTTCGCATGCGTCGATGGCCAGGGTGAACCGCTGATGCCCTGCGGTAGGTGCAGGCAGTTGCTATACGAACACTCCGCGGAAGGAATGCTCCTGCAGACAACGGTTGGAATCAAGACAATTCAAGAGGTGCTGCCAGAGGCCTTCGGACCTGAGGATCTGAATCGATGAGTTTTTCCGCAGTCGAGCTAATCATCAAAAAGCGTGAGCACGAAGTGCTCACCACCGATGAAATCAACTGGCTTGTCGATGCCTATACAAAGGGTGTGGTTGCGGACGAGCAGATGTCTGCCATGGCAATGGCCATCCTGCTCAATGGCATGGAGCGCAGGGAGATCCTTGACCTGACCATGGCAATGATCGCATCGGGTGAGCGCCTGGATTTCTCCGGTCTTTCAAAGCCAACCGCTGACAAGCACTCAACAGGTGGTGTTGGGGACAAAATAACCCTGCCGCTTGCTCCGCTGGTCGCTTCCTACGGAGTGGCAGTTCCCCAGCTCTCCGGCCGAGGCCTAGGTCACACCGGCGGCACGCTGGACAAGCTTGAGGCCATCTCTGGCTGGCAGGCAGGCCTTTCCAACACAGAGCTCTACAGCCAGCTCGCCGAGGTCGGGGCTGTGGTGTGTGCGGCGGGCAGCGGGCTGGCTCCAGCTGATAAGAAGCTCTATGCATTGCGCGATGTCACGGGAACGGTTGAGGCCATTCCGCTGATCGCCTCATCGATCATGAGCAAGAAGATCGCCGAGGGCACCTCGGCTTTGGTCTTGGATGTGAAGGTTGGTTCGGGAGCCTTCATGAAGACGCTCGACAGGGCCGGTGAGCTTGCGAAGACTCTGGTTCAGATTGGTCAGGATGCAGGCGTTAAGACCTCGGCGCTGCTAACCGACATGTCAACTCCTCTGGGCCTCAAGATTGGAAATGCCCTGGAGGTGGAAGAGTCCATCGAGGTGCTAACCGGCGGCGGTCCAGCCGATGTCATTGAGATTACGGTGGAGCTGGCGAGGGAGATGCTTGCTCACAGCGGCATCAACGATGTTGACCCCGCAGAAAACCTTCAAAACGGGAAGGCCATGGATGTCTTCCGCAAAATGATCTCGGCCCAGGGTGGGGATTTAGATGCTGAGCTTCCCAAAGCAAAAGAATTTCACACCATCCGCGCCACTGGCTCCGGCTTTATTTCTCGTCTAGATGCGCTTTCGGTAGGAGTTGCATCCTGGCGCCTGGGAGCCGGAAGAGAGCGCAAGGAGGATGCCGTTCAGTTTGGGGCCGGTGTCGAGCTGCATGCACAATTAGGGGACAGCATCGAAGAGGGCGATGCCCTGATGACCCTCTACACTGACACTCCTGAGAAGTTCGAGAGGGCAATCGAGCTGGCCTCTAGCGCCGTTGATTTTTCTCAGCAAGCCCCACCGAAGCGCGAGATGATTCTCGGGCGAGTTAGTTAGGAACCCATTGGACATTCAGTCGCTACCCAAGATTTCTTTGCACGACCACCTAGATGGCGGCCTAAGACCTCAGACGATTGTTGAACTGGCGGATGGCGTGGGTCACAAGCTTCCGGCAGAGTCGGCTGTGGACCTGGCGAATTGGTTTTCGGAGGTGTGCAATTCGGGATCTCTGGTGAAGTACCTTGAGGCCTTTGATCACACTGTTGCCGTCATGCAGACCCGCGAGGGTCTTGAGCGGGTCGCCTATGAGTCGGTTATGGATCTTGCACAAGACGGGGTCATCTACGGTGAGCTGCGCTGGGCTCCAGAGCAGCACCTTGCAGGAGGGCTCTCGCTCGACGAAACGGTCGAGGCTGTTCAGGACGGTCTCGAGCGAGCTATGGAGGAGATTAGCGACCGCGGCGGCTTCATCCGCACCGGCCAGTTGGTTACCGCAATGCGCCATGCCGACAGGGGCCTTGAGATTGCCGAGCTAGCTGTTCGTCACCGAAACAACGGTGTTGTCGGCTTTGACATAGCAGGTGCGGAAAAAGGCTTTTTGCCATCTAGACACAAGGTGGCTTTTGACTACCTGGCCTCGGAGCTCTTTCCAGTGACAGTTCACGCGGGTGAGGCTGACGGAGTCGAGTCCATCAAGGACGCACTAGTTTCTGGGCGAGCGCTCAGGCTAGGTCACGGCGTGCGTCTTATCGAGGACATCATGTTCTCGCGCACCGAGGGCGACACCGATCTGGTTGTTTTAGGGCCTGTGGCCCAGTGGGTCCACGATCGCGAGATAGTTCTTGAGACCTCTCCCTCTTCAAACCTTCAGACCGGCGCTTTTGCAATGATGGGCGAAACTATGGGGGACCACCCATTCGATGTTCTCTACGACCTGGGGTTCAAGGTGACAGTGAACACTGATAACCGTCTCATGAGCGGCACGAGCCTCACTAGAGAGCTCGAGATTCTGGTGGACACCTTTGGCTACACCATCGCAGACCTAGAGCAGTTCCAACTAAATGCGGCTCAGGCAGCCTTCCAGGGCCTTCCCGAGCGTGAGGAACTCATGGACATGATTGAGCTGGGTTTTGCTCGCGCCTAAGGCCAAGATGAACAGTGTGTTTAATCTTCTGGGGTTGGGCATAAAAACCGCATCTAGATGCTTCTATTAGATGTGCTTATTTATACAGTTTGCGGAGCAGGGATCGGTACGTCCGTCCTGCTCAAGGCCAACGTTGACAAGGTGCTCAGTCGTTTAGAGGTTGAGGCCGAGGTCCGCGCTGTCACTGTGGATCACGTGGTAGCTGGCCAAATCGAGGCCCAGGTGGTTATCGCAACCCAGGAGGTTGCAGATCTTCTAACGGGTTTTGCGAGCGAAGTAATCGTTGTGCAGAACATCTTTGATCTGGCCGAATTGGAAGAGAAGCTTTTCGTCTCAGTCGGCTAGCATCTTGGGATGAACCAGCCCGGACAAAGCGGTAGAACCGAACTCAAAAGACTTCCCTACAAAGCCTCCTTCGAGCTCTCAGATCTTTACTCAATAATCGACGAGAATCTCGTCGCTCATGTTGGGCTTGTGGAGAATGGGCAGCCACTGGTAATTCCCATGACCTATGGCCGCGACGACGACACTCTTTTTTTGCATGGCTCCTCCGGTTCAAGACTCATGCGGCTACTTGCAGATAATCCAAGCGTTTGCGTGAGCATCACCGAGCTCAATGCCCTTAAGGTCGCAAGAAGTAACTTCAACTCTGGAATGCACTACCGCTCTGCCGTAATCTTCGGCAAGGCCAGGCTTTTGGAGGATGACGAAAAACTTGCAGCCCTGGACCTAATTAGCGACTCGCTAATCCCTGGCCGCGTAGCTGAGGCGAGGCCAATGACCAAGAAGGAAGCGGCCGCCACAATCATCGTGGCGGTGAAGTTGGACGAGGCCTCAGTGAAGATCTCAGTGAATGAGGTCGATGACCCCGAGGAGGACATGAATCTTGGCTATTGGGCGGGGACTGTGCCGCTTAAGAGAGGTGTCGGAGAAGTAATTCCGGCAGATGCTGAGTCGCAGTCTCTGCCGATTCCCGAGAGCATCAAACGTTTTATTGAGCGTCATCAAGCAGAGCGCTAGCGAAGATTCGAAGTCTTTCAAGACCAGAGGCAGCCGATGCTGCGCTATCGGCCTGGAATTGCAAGTAGCACTTGAGCTTCGGCTCGGTTCCGCTCGGTCTAAATATCAGCTTTGCTCCACCGCCTGTCACCACTAACGCGTCAGTCGGGTTTCCAGCGTTTAGAAGGTCCTCGGTTTCTAGCTGCGAGCCAGAGAACTCCGTCGGTGGCTCTCGCCTGAGGTTTGCCATGGTCGTTGAGATGATCGAAAGATCTGTGACCCTGATTGAAACCTGAGAGGTCGCGATGTGGCCATAGCGGTCTAGCAGTTCGGCAAGATACTCGGAAAGGTTTGAGCCCTGAGCCTTTAGCTCCACTGCGAGCTGGGCAATAAGAAGGGCTGCAGTGATGCCGTCTTTGTCTGGGGTGTATTGAGGGTCGACGCAGTAGCCGAGGGCCTCCTCATATCCGTAGACGAGATCAGGCACCTTCGATATCCACTTGAAACCAGTCAGGGTCTGCTGATACCCAAGCGAATGAGATTTTGCGAGATTGGAGATATCTGCAGAGACTATTGAGTTTGCGAGGTTGCCGGCAGTTGAGCCTTTGGCGCACAACTCAGCAAGAATCAACCCAACCTGATCTCCGGTGAGCATCCTC
Source organism: Aquiluna sp. (assembly GCA_016780945.1). GTDB lineage: Bacteria > Actinomycetota > Actinomycetes > Actinomycetales > Microbacteriaceae > Aquiluna. The sequence continues at coordinate 4,487 of JADHKY010000053.1, forward strand.
CAGCCCTCGCCTTCGGAAACCGCAACGGCCAAGCGGTCAGCATCTGGGTCATTGGCAAGAATTAGCTCGCTGGAAGTTGCGGTTGCGTGTTCAAAGGCTAGGTCCATAGCGCCAGGCTCTTCGGGGTTTGGAAAGCTCACGGATGGAAACTTCGGGTCTGGGTCCATCTGCTTGGCAACTGGAGTTAGCTCAAAACCGAGCCCGGTGAACAGTTCGCTGACAACCTTCCAGCCCACTCCGTGAAGCGAGGTGTGGGTGATTTTGAGGTTCTTCCTTCGCTCGTCGCGCGCTTCGACCAGTGAGGCAGCTCTTTGGATGTAGCTGTCGATAGCTTGACTGCCGGCAAGCTCGTAGTTTCCAAACTGGGGTATCTCGTCGAAGGTATAGTTTGCTGCCACCGCGGCAATTTCCTTGGCAATCTCGGCATCTTGGGGAGGGACTAGTTGAGAACCACCATTGGGGCCGCCGAGGTAGACCTTGTAGCCGTTATCGCGCGGAGGGTTGTGGCTTGCGGTGACGATGATGGTCGCACTCGCACCTAAACGTTTACCGGTGAAAGCAGCGACCGGTGTTGGAACCATGGAGTCAAAGAGCACGACTCGAATCCCCTGAGCCGAGATGATTCCGGCGCTGTCCTTTGCAAACAACTCGGAGTTCTCTCGCCCGTCGTAACCGATGACAACTAATAGCTCAGAGTCCTTGGTTTGATAGGTGGCTAGGTTGTTTTTTAGAAACTTTGCAATCGCCATTGCGGCTCTTGCCACCACAACCCGATTCATCCGGTTGGGGCCAGCTCCAAGCTCGCCTCGAAGCCCAGCTGTTCCAAACTGCAAGGTGGTGGAGAACCTGTTTTCCAACTCAGCAAGGCTCTGCTCAGTAATGAGCCCTTCGAGCTCAGCCCGTGTTTTGGGGTCGGGATCCTGAGCTAGCCAAGACCTTGCGGCTTCGAGATGATTCATTTAGAGCTTGCTGACGATCTCTGCCAGCAGTTTGGAGATTTTCACCTCTGCCGCTTTACCAGCGGCAATGACCTCTTCGTGACTCAAAGGAGTCTTCTGGACACCGGCTGCGAGGTTTGTAATCAGCGACATACCAAGGACCTCCATGCCTGACTCTCTGGCAGCTATTGCCTCGAGAGCTGTTGACATACCGACGATGTCGCCGCCTATCTTCTTGGCCATTTGGACCTCTGCGGGAGTTTCGTAGTGGGGGCCGCGGAACTGGACATAGACACCCTCGTCCAGGGAAGCATCGACCTCTTTGGCGAGCCCTCGAAGCCTCGAGGAGTAGAGGTCCGTGAGGTCGACAAAGTTCGCACCCTCTAGCGGGCTGGAAGCTGTGAGGTTGATGTGGTCTGAAATCAATACCGCTGCACCACCGTCCCACTCGGGACGGATGCCTCCGGCACCATTTGTGAGCACCATGGTCTTTGCACCAGTTTTGGCAGCGGTTCGGACGGAGTGGACCACAGCTCTCACGCCGTGGTTTTCATAGAAGTGTGTTCTGGCACCAATGATTAGCGCGTGCTTCCCGCTTGGAAGCTTGATGGAGCGAATTGTGCCGATGTGGCCGGCAACGGCGGGCTTGTGGAAGCCGGCGATGTCGTTGGCCGGAATTTCGGCTACAGTCTCGCCGATGAGATCGGCGGCTTTTGACCAACCAGACCCGAGGGTCAGAGCGATGTCGTGATGCTCAACCGAGGTCTTCTGCGCTATTTGGTCTGCTGCCCGCTGGGCGAATTCAAAAGGGTCTACGCCCTCGACATTGAGTGGATGAACCATAACTTTCAAGTCTAGTTGTGCTGACGCTGGGCAAATTTGCGGGACAATGGTGCGGTGGTAAACAAACTTGGGTCAAAGCATCGCGTCGTAATTATTGGTGGTGGCCCAGGAGGCTACGAGGCCGCTCGCACCGCAGCCCAACTCGAGGCCGAGGTAATCCTCATCGAGGAGCGAGGCGTCGGCGGTAATGCTGTCCTCACAGATGTCGTCCCCTCAAAGACTTTGATCGCAACCGCTGAGGCAGCGCAGCGTGTAGCTGTGGCCCAGAGCCTGGGACTTGAATTCTCGGTCGAAGGAAAGCGGGTCAACCCACACGTCGAGGTTGACCTAAAGACTCTGAACAAAAGACTTCTCGCCCTTGCCCAGGACCAATCTGAGGACATGAGAGAGGCACTTGTCGAGGACGGGGTCCGCATTATTGACGGCAGGGGACAGCTGGATGGCAATCATCACGTGGTGGTCCAGCCTTCAGCTGGCGGCGAGAGCGAACGCATCGAGGCCAAGACCATCATCGTTGCGGTAGGGGCTTCCCCCAGGGAGCTTCCGGATGCGAGGACTGACGGCAAGAGAATTCTCAACTGGAAGCAGCTCTACGACCTTGAGGAGCTGCCTGAGCACATGATTGTGGTCGGTTCTGGTGTCACGGGAGCAGAGTTTGCCTCCGCTTACCTGCAGCTGGGATCAAAGGTCACATTGGTCTCATCAAGAGACAAGGTGCTGCCGGGAAACGATTCTGACGCAGCCGAGCTAATTGAAAAGGTCTTCACCTCTGGTGGAATGAACCTGCTGAGAAACGCCCGTGCGACCAGTGTTAAGAACACAGGTGACGCAGTTGAGGTTGAGCTCGCCGACGGCACCACTCTGACAGGCTCGCACTGCCTGATGGCGGTTGGGGCGATCCCAAACACCCAGGGCCTGAACCTAGAAGAGGCAGGCATCGCTCTAAACGAAACGGGCCATGTGGTTGTGAACAAGGTCGCAAGGACCTCAAGAGCCAACGTCTACGCCATCGGTGACTGCT
>JADHKY010000054.1 GCA_016780945.1 Aquiluna sp.
GTTCTGATGATGTCCTGCCCCTGGGGGCGAAGGTCATAAGGAAACACTTTGTCAAAGAGTTCCGGATTGCTTAGCCAACCACCCGCAAGCTGAGGAGTGAGCGATGAGGTTGCCCAGGTGTCCATGATGTCGAGCTCTCCGATGAAGCCGCCAGGCTTGCCGCGCTGATCTTCGGTGAAGCCATCGGGGCAGTCGCTTGATGGGTCAACCGGGAGCTGCTGACTGGATGGAGCGATTGGGTTCTCATAGTCCGGCTCACCCGAGGCATTTAGTGGGTACCAAATTGGAATTGGCACGCCAAAGAATCTTTGACGAGAAATCAGCCAGTCGCCGTTTAGGCCGTTGATCCAGTCCTCCAGGCGAACGCGCATAAATCCGGGGTGGAAACTCATTTCGCTACCGCGGCCGATTAGCTTCTCGGCAAGAGGCCTGTCGTTACCACCGTTTTTGATGTACCACTGGCGGGTCGAGACGATCTCAAGAGCCTTGTCACCTTTTTCGAAAAACTTCACCGGGTGGGTGATCGGTTTTGGCTCGCCAACCATGTCACCAGATTCCATGAATGCCTTCACCAGGGCTTCCTTGGCACTGAAAACGGTCTTGCCCGCAATTTCCGCGTAGAGCTCGGAACCCTTCCCATCGAGAATCTCTTGGGGACCATCGGTGAGGATGCGTCCGTCAAAACCAATGATTGGCCGCATTGGCAATTTGAGCTCTCGCCACCAGATGACGTCGGTGACATCACCGAAGGTACAGATCATTGCGATGCCGGAACCTTTGTCGATCTGGGCCAGGCGATGGGCAACTATTGGCACCTCCACGCCAAAAATTGGAGTCTTTGCACTCTGGCCAAAAAGGTGCTGGTAGCGCTTGTCGTCAGGGTGCGCCACAAGTGCTACACAAGCAGGCACCAGCTCGGGCCTTGTGGTCTCGATGAAGATCTTGCCCTCTGGACCGTCAAAGCCGAGGCGGTGGTATGCGCCTGGCATCTCCCTATCCTCAAGCTCTGCCTGGGCGACAGCGGTGCGGAAGGTTACGTCCCAGAGGGTAGGTGCCATCGAGAGGTAAGCCTCACCCCGGCTGAGGTTATTCAAAAAAGCCTGCTGGGAGACCCGCTGGGACTCCTTGCTGATCGTGCGATAACTTTGGCTCCAGTCAACAGAGAGACCGAGGTTGCGCCAAAGGTTCTCGAACGCCTGCTCGTCCTCCTCAGTGAGCTTTTCGCAGAGCTCAATGAAGTTTTGCCTTGAGATCGGCATTTGATCTGCTGCCTTGGTGCTCTTGTTGTCTCCACCTACCTGAGGGGGAGTGAAGTCCTTTTGGTAGGGAAGTGTGGGGTCGCAACGCACCCCGTAGTAGTTCTGAACCCGGCGCTCGGTTGGAAGACCATTGTCATCCCAACCCATCGGGTAGAAGACATCTCGACCGCACATTCTCTGGAACCTTGCAACGACGTCGGTGTGGGTATAGCTGAACACGTGACCGACGTGCAGTGAGCCAGAGGCGGTAGGAGGGGGAGTGTCGATTGAGTAGATGTTTTCTTTTGGAGCATCTGGGTTGAAGCCATAGACCGCGGCCTGTTCCCAACTCGGGACCCACTTGGTCTCTAGACCATCAACGCTCGCCTTCTCTGGAATCTGAGCGGGAGCGAGCGGATTGGGTTTTGCGTTATTCACTGAGACCTCGGGTTCTTTAGCTTCACTAGATTAACATTGTTAGTCTCAGGATTGAGTTCGAAAGCCGTGATGTACCCAAAGCATAAAGATTCCAAATCTGGCCCTGTTGCCTCGCCGTCGTTTCCCGATGTCGAAAAAGAGGTGCTGGAGCACTGGGACAAGGACGGCACCTTCCAGGAGTCGATAGATCAAAGAGCGGCTTCTGGAGCCGAGGAATTCGTTTTCTATGACGGCCCTCCATTTGCTAACGGGCTCCCGCACTACGGGCACCTGCTCACCGGATACACCAAGGACCTGGTTCCTAGGTATCAGACGATGCGGGGCAGGCGGGTGGAGCGGCGTTTCGGTTGGGACACTCACGGGCTTCCAGCTGAGGTCGAGGCTGAGCGACTTTTGGGCATCAGCGGCAGGCCTGAGATTGAGAAGTATGGGGTCGACAAGTTCAACGCCTTCTGCAAAACCTCGGTTCTGAAATACACCGAGGACTGGCGCAGCTATGTAACGCGTCAGGCAAGGTGGGTCGACTTTGACAATGACTACAAGACCCTGGACCAGAACTACACCGAGAGCGTGCTCTGGGCCTTTAAGGAGCTTCACACCAAAGGCCTGATCTATGAAGGCTTTAAAGTCCTTGCCTACTGCTGGCGCTGTGAGACTCCACTTTCTAACCACGAGCTCAGAATGGACGACGAAGTCTACAAAAACCGCCAGGACCAGTCGGTAACCGTCACCTTCCCAATCACCGAGCCTGGGCACGAACTTGATGCAGTAAATCTCTTGGCTTGGACCACAACACCTTGGACCCTGCCTACTAACTTCGCTCTTGCGGTGGGACCCGAGATTAGCTACGCGCTAGTAAATGCACCAAATAGCACTCTTGGTGCGGGCAAGTTCTTGATCGCACAGTCGCTGGTTGGCGGCTATGCCAAAGAACTGGGGTTTGAATCCGCGGAAGAGGCAACTGAAGCTGTTGAAAAAACTCTTCTAGGAAATCAGTTGAAGGGTCTGCACTATGGGCGGCTATTCGACTTCTATGCCGATAGCGAGAAGTATGACGTCGCAAACTCATGGCAGATTCTCGTTGGGGAATACGTCACCGCAGACGAGGGCACCGGAATCGTTCACCAGGCCCCTGCTTATGGCGAAGACGACCAGCTGCTTTGCAACGCCGCAGGTATCCCCACCTACGTCTCCATCAACGAACGCGGAGAATTCAATTCACTAATTGCCCCATACGAGGGCCAACACGTTTTTGAGGCTAACAAGCCAATTACCCAAGATCTCAAGTCAATGGGAAGACTTTTCCGTCAGGCCTCCTATGACCACAGCTACCCACACTGCTACCGCTGCAAGAACCCGCTGATCTATAAGGCAGTCTCGTCGTGGTTTGTTGAGACGACAAAAATTCGCGACCGCATGCTCGAGCTCAATCAGGAGATTAACTGGGTTCCTGAGCACACCAAGAACGGCAGCTTTGGCAAGTGGCTGGAAAATGTTCGGGACTGGGCAATTTCTCGAAACCGTTTCTGGGGAGCTCCAATACCGGTCTGGAAGTCGGATGACCCTAACTACCCAAGAATCGATGTCTACGGCTCCCTAGATGATCTCGAGCGAGACTTCGGTGTCCGCCCCGATGACTTCCACAGACCTGTTATCGATGAGCTAACCAGGCCGAACCCTGACGACCCAACCGGCAAGTCCACCATGCGAAGAGTCCCCGAAGTTCTCGACTGCTGGTTCGAGTCCGGTTCCATGCCTTTTGCTCAGGTCCACTACCCATTTGAGAACCAGGAGTGGTTCGACAGCCACTTCCCCGGAGACTTCATCGTCGAATACGTGGGTCAGACCAGGGGCTGGTTCTATACCCTGCATGTTCTCTCAACGGCCTTATTTGATCGTCCCGCATTCAAAAACGCCATCAGCCACGGCATTGTGCTGGGTAATGACGGACAGAAAATGTCCAAGTCGCTAAGGAACTATCCGGATGTGAACGAGGTCTTCGATCGGGACGGCTCGGACGCCATGCGTTGGTTCTTGATGTCCTCGCCAATTTTGCGCGGCGGCAATATCGCTGTCACCGAGCAGGGAATTCGAGAGGGAGTGCGGCAAGCGCTCTTGCCTCTATGGAACAGCTATTACTTCTTTGCTCTCTATGCCAATGCCGCAGGTTACGAGGCATCTCCCTCTCACGCCTCTACTCAGCTACTAGATCGCTACATCATGGCCAAGAGCGCTGAGGTCATTGAGCTCATGCAAGACGATCTTGACAACTTTGACAGCTTCCAGGCCTCTGCCCGGCTGCGCGACTTCGCTGAGGTTCTAACCAACTGGTACATCAGGCGCTCCAGAGATCGCTTCTGGGAGGGTGACAAGGACGCTTTCGACACTCTCTACACGGTCTTGGAGGCCGTCCTAAGGGCCGCGGCACCGCTAATCCCAATAGTCTCTGAGGAGATGTGGCGCGGGCTTACAGGGGGCAGGTCGGTCCACCTCACATCCTGGCCGGATGCCGGAGAGTTCCCCAAGGACTCAGAGCTTGTTAGAGACATGGACGCAATCAGGGAAGCAGCTTCGGTCGCACTGTCACTTCGCAAGGCAGCTGGGCTGAGGGTGAGGCTGCCACTCAGCGAGCTCACAGTGGCAGTCACAGAGCCCGAGAGCCTCAGGGCCTATTCCGATCTCTTGGCGGATGAGCTGAACGTTAAGCAGGTGACCGTGGTCGCGGCCACAGAGGAGGTTGCCTCCTCGTTTGGCCTAACTAAGTCGCTAGTTGTGAATGCCAGGGCCCTCGGCCCCAGGCTGGGTGGCGCAGTGCAAGAGGTCATCAGACTTGCCAAGGCCGGTGAGTGGAAACTCGAGGGCGAGCAGCTGATAGTTGGCGAACACACTCTCGTTGCTGGTGAATACGAGATCTCCATGGTTGCAAGCGATGACTCAGAGGGCAGCAGCGTTGGCATCACCTCACAAGGTTTTGTGCTGCTAAACACCATTGTCACCAAAGAGCTTGCCAATGAGGGAATTGCCCGCGATGCAGTCAGGCACATCCAGCAGGCTCGAAAGGATGCTGGCCTTGACGTCTCAGATCGCATCAGCTTGAAGCTGGTTGCAGATAGTGAGTCACAGCTTGCATTGAGTGAACACCGGGATTTTGTGGCAAAGGAAACACTTGCCGAGAGCCTGGAGATTCTCTCTGGGGAACCGGGCGCTGAGCTTTCGGTGGGAGAGAACGGGGCCATCGAGATAGAGCTAGCGAAGAAGTGAGCTCGATAGCTGAGCGCATGGCCGAGGTCGTGCAGGAGCTCTACGCACGCAAGCCTGAGAACCAGATGCGTCCAAGGCTAGAGCCGACCAGGCTGGCCGTTGAGCTAATGGGTAATCCGCAGCACGCCTACCCCGTCATCCATCTCACGGGGACAAACGGTAAGACCTCGACCGCAAGAATCATTGAGAGAATCTTGCGGGAGATGGGGCTTAGGACCGGCCGCGTCACCTCGCCGCATTTGATCAGCTTCAACGAGCGCATCTCTTTAGACGGTGACCCTGTTAGTGACGAAGTCTTTGTTGAGAACTACGAGCAGAACAAGCCGCTACTTGATTTGATTGATGCCCAGCTTGCCGAGCAGTCAGAGGCTCCGCTTACGTTCTTTGAAGCCTTTACCGCACTTTCCTTCCAGCTCTTCGCCGATGCTCCAATTGACGTGCTGGTCTTGGAGGTAGGAATAGGTGGGGAGTGGGACTCGACGAATGTGGCCGATGGTGAGGTCGCGGTCTTCACTTCGATAGACCTTGACCACACCAAGACCCTCGGCGACACGGTTGAGGAAATTGCACAGACCAAAGCCGGAATCATCAAGGACAAGTCGGTGGTTGTCTCAAGCGCTCAATGGGAGAGTGTTGAGGAGATCATTCGTTCTCGGGCCAAGCAGGATTATCACTTTGCAGGCCAATCTTTCGAGCTGCTGGGCGCGCAACCCGACGGCTACGGCACAAGATTCAGCGTTCGGGGGATTGTGGGAAGCTACCCAGATCTCTGGATGCCGATAATCGGCGAGCACCAGGCCGAGAACGCAGCAACAGCAATTGCGGCGATTGAGATGTTTCTTGGCGGAAGAGCAATCGCAGACGAGGTGCTGAGGTCGGCTCTTGCAGACTCTTTGAGCCCTGGAAGGCTACAGGTTGTCTCTAAGGAGCCACTGATTGTTCTGGACGGTGCGCACAACCCCGCAGGTCTTAGGTCTCTCAGACGCTCCATCCAGTGGCATTTCAAACCCGAACGAACAGTTGCTCTGGTCGCGATGCTCTCCGATAAGGACATCGTTTCAGCAGCCTCTGTTCTGGCGGAGACCTTTGACGATCTAATCGTCACCGAGGTTGAAGGGCCCAGGGCTCTGGCAGCTGACGAGCTAGCTGAGGTGCTACGTGCAAAGGGTGCGAATGTGGTCGATGTCGATGTCGCCATTCCCTCTGCCTACAAGAAGGCATCTAGGCTTGCAGGGGAAGATGCCATGTTCGTAACTGGTTCTTTGTACTTAGTTGGAGCAGTTCTAGAGATGCTGCAGGAGGAGCTTGATGAAGAAGACTAAAAGCTCTAAGCGGGCTCTTGCCTCGATTGTGCTGAGCTTTGAGTCCTTTGTAATCTTTTTTGCCACCCTGGCAGCCTTCGGTCTAAAGGGCGCTGATCCCGCAAGCAATCTTCCCGACACCACTGTCATTTGGGCAATCGGGCTTAGCTTTGCAATCGCGGCCATCTTGACTCCAGCGCTCCTGCGCTCAACTGCCGGATACGTCGTCGGTTGGGTAATTCAGGCTGCACTGCTGGTCAGTGGTTTCTGGCTCTGGGGGATGTTCCTGATTGGAGCGATTCTTGTGGGGCTATGGGTTTGGGCGCTGATTGCAGGCGGCACGATTGACAAGGCGCGAGAGAATTACAACAAGATGATGGGAGAGTCCGGTGCAGACACTGGTGCTAATCAAGCCTGATGGCGTGAAGCGAAATCTAGTTGGCGAGATAATCGCAAGGTGCGAGCAAAAGGGCTACACCATCGCCGACATGAAGCTTGTCGAGCCTTCGAGAGAGCTGCTTGCGAAGCACTACGCCGAGCACGAGGGTAAGCCCTTCTATGAGCCGCTGATGGAGTTCATGCTCTCTGGCCCGGTCGTGGCAATCAAGCTCGAAGGCGAGAGAGTTGTTGAGGGTTTCAGGTCGCTAGCCGGGGCCACAGACCCAACCGTCGCAGCTCCTGGGACCATCAGGGGAGACTTGTCCAGGGACTGGGGCACAAAAGTAATCCAGAACCTGGTGCACGGCTCCGATTCTGAGGAAACCGCCAAGCGCGAGCTTGAGATCTGGTTCTAAAAGAGCGTGGGCCAGAAGTCCCAGAAGTAGACCAAGATAACGCCTGAGAGCCCGGCGTAGGTGACAAGGGTTAGCACCCACGCCCACTCGTAAATAAACTCACCCGCGGGGGTAAACCGCGCGCCAAGGTGGCCATCTCTTCCGGCCTTGCCGAATATGCCCCAGAAGAGCGGGATAGTTGCCGTCCACGCCACCATGCAGTAAATGCAAAGTGATCCAATTGAGAAAACGCTCTGGCTGAAAAG
>JADHKY010000055.1 GCA_016780945.1 Aquiluna sp.
TCCGGATAGGTGCTTGGAGTAACTGCCAGCGGAATCTCAATCTCGTCGCCAAATCCCATCAATTCTGCCTGGGCCCGGATTCTGTCTTGGCCCAGCTCAACCGCAAGCATTGCGAAGGGGATATTGCAAGAACGGATCAAAGCTGTCTCCAGAGTCACCGTCTCGCCTGATCCACAAGTCGACCTTCCGGAATTGAATACTGGCGTTGTAGTCCCAGGCAGCACATACTCGCTTAGATTCTCGAAGCTGGATTGGGCGGTGTAGTTGCCGGATTCCAAGGCCGCTGCAGCAACCACCAGTTTGAACACCGAGCCGGGAGGGTAGAGGTCACCCGCGATAGCCCTGTTCACAAGTGGATCATCTTCGTTTTCCGAATAGTTTCTTGAGGCGTCGAGAACATCCCCATAGACGTGCGAGGCAAGGAGATTTGCGTCAAAGGTCGGCTTCGAGACCAACGCCAGGATTCTTCCGGTGGCAGGCTCAATAGCGACTACAGCTCCCTTGCGATTACCAAGCGCATCCCAGGCGGCTCGCTGGGCGTCGGGATCGATGGTGAGCTCAACGGCGGCACCTGTTACCGGAGTGCCATCGAGTAGCGCATTGATCTGCTCGAAGAACTGGGCTCCGGACTGGCCGGAGAGATAGTTGTTCATCGATCGCTCTATGCCGGTGGTGCCGGAGAACACTGAGTAGTAGCCGGTGATGGGGCTGTAGATGACGCTCTCGTACTCCCTGAGAAAGCGGTAGTCATCGTTCACAGCAGTCGAGGTGACTATGGCCTCGCCCCCAACCAAAATGGCTCCGCGTTGAGTCTTATAGGTCTCATAGGAGGCCCTGACATTACGGCTGTCGAGGTAGAGCTCTCCAGTCCTGACCACCTGAATCGAGCTGGCCATGGCGAAAAGAGCGATGAACATGATGGTCAGGATTAGCCCAACTCTTCTCACCTGCCGATTCACTTATTACTCCTCAGCGAGGAGTCACTGATTATCAAAAGCAGCGCAATGATCGACCAGTTGGCCAGCAGAGATGATCCACCGGCAGCGAGGAACGGAGTGGTGAGGCCGGTCAGAGGCAAAAGCCCCATGACGCCGCCGGCAACAACGAACACCTGCAGCCCAATAACAAAGGCAAGACCGAGAGCCAGCAGCTTAGAAAAGTCATCCGGGTGGCTATTGGCGATCCTGAGGCCTCTATAGACAAGCAGGAGGTAGACCGCGAGGATCACGAAGACGCCAGCGAGCCCAAGCTCCTCACCCAGAGCTGCGAAGATGAAGTCGCTTTCTGCAAGCGGGATTAGCTGCGGAAACCCACCACCTAAACCGGTGCCAATGACATCGCCGTTGGCCATGCCGAACAGACCCTGAACCAGCTGATAGCTGCCACCAATCGCGGTGTAGTTGGCACTGGAAAAAGGATCTAGCCAGACCTCGAAGCGCCGCTCGACATAGTCAAAGAACCTAGAGGCGACCAGTGCACCGGTGACCATCATCACAAGTCCCGCCCCGATATAAAAGCCACGTCCGGTTGCTGTGTAGACCATCACCAAGAACAGGCCAAAGTACAAGATCGAAGTTCCCAAATCTCGCTGCACGATAAGCACACCCAGAGAGGCAAACCAGAAAAGCAGGATCGGACCCAAATCTTTGGCCCTTGGCACCTTAACCCCAAGCACTCGCGAGCCAATTTCAGCCAAAGACCCCTGACGGGAGACCAGGTAACCGGCAAAGAATATTGCGAGCAGGATCTTGGCAATCTCTCCCGGCTGGAAGCTCAGTTCGTCGGTGCCAACCCACAAAGTTGCACCATTCACCGTTCTACCGATCACCGGTGCTGCGGGGAGTAGCAGCAGCACCACTGCGGCAAGGCCAGAGATAAAGGGGAACCTGCGAAGTGCCAGGTGGTTTGGGACCACCCGAATAACCGCAGCGGCAATCAGCATTGCAAAGCAGCTGAGCCAAACCTGGCGCTGGGCAAACAGATCGCTTCCACCAGCGGCAAGCTCTGCCAAGTCCAGGCGGTAGATCATTGCGATGCCAAGACCGTTTAGCAAAAAGGCCAGCGGCAGCATTAGCCCATCGGCCTTGACCGCATACTTTCTCAGCACCCAGTGGACGATCATTGCGCTGAGGGTTGGGGGCGCCCAGTAAAGGAGCATCTCCCATGTCATGATCTGCAGGACTGAGAGCTGAATCTGGGCGAGGGCGAAGGCATGAATTCCGGATACCCAGAAAATCAACATCGCCTCAAAATTTCGGGAGCGTGGCACCGCACGAATCAGCTTGGGTATGGCACTGGTGAGGCTGAGGTTACTCATCCACACTCTCCTGGAGCTGACTCAAAATTCTGAGCGCGTCCTCGAGGGACTCTGCCGAGATCGACCTGTCAATCAGCTCCTGCTGGAAGAGAGAGAGGTCTTCGATGTCAATCTCACTTACTTGATAAGGCTGCGAGAACTTCAAGGGCCCAAGCTGCTCGCGGATGCCCTGATAAATGGTTACCTGGCCCTCAAACTCAGCTACGTAGTATCTGGTTTGGGTGTAGCTATAGGCGAGCCAACCGATGCCAATCACGGCTGCGGCCAGCAGGATCCAGCCCAGGATTGTCCTCGCACCGCGCCAGCGAATCTTGCGTCTTGTCTCCAGGAGAATCTTCTCGAGGACCTCCTCGGACTCTGGGCGATACTCCGCGGGGTCCTCTGGGGTCTGAAGCAGTTCGAGGAGGCTTCTTGGGTTGAGAAGCTGAAGGATCTTGCCGCCGCGACGCTCTTCGATGACAACTTCGTTGGAGGCGCTGCCCACAAACTGCGCACCGGGCTCAAAGTCCACCTGGGTTCCCGAGCGCATGATGTCGGCAACTACTACGGTGACGTTATCGGGTGCTCCAAACTCGAGCGCCTCTCCAACCAGCAGCTCTGCTGCTTCCTCGGTTGGCACCTTGCCGGCAAGGATTCGCTCCATTACCTCCTCGGGGACTACCCCTGAGAGACCATCACTGCAGAGCATCCAGCGGTCACCGACCTGGGCATCAAACAGCGCCACATCCAGCTCGGGGTCTCCCTGAACATCACCTAGGACCCTCATCAGGACGCTGCGTCTGGGGTGGACGAGGGCCTCCTCAGGGGTGATGCGACCCAGCTCCACAAGCCTCTGGACGAAGGTGTGGTCTGTGGTGATCTGGCTCACCTCACCATCGCGCACCCGATAGATGCGGGAGTCGCCGATGTGTGCGGTGATGATTTGATCGCCGTGGATTAGCATCCCCGAGAAGGTGGTGCCCATGCCCTCGAGTTCGGGGTGCTCCTTGACGGTTTCGGAGAGCATGTCGTTGGCCTCTAAAATGCCCTGCTTTAGCGTCTCAATGGCCTCTTCGGCAGTGTCGTATTTGTTGTCAGTTAGGGCGACCCGCTGGCTGGTGATAGCACTTGCGATATCACCACCGGCATGGCCACCCATGCCGTCAGCGACAAAGAACAGCTGATAACCGGCATAGCCGGAATCCTGATTGGAGCTGCGGTGCTTTCCAATATCGGAGGCCGCGTAGCTGACGGTTTTGATGGCCAAGAGACTAAGACCTCAAATCGAAGGTTGTGGTTCCGATTCGTATGGTTGCGCCAGCCGTCATGGTCACGGGCGTGGTGACTCGTTTGCCATCAATAAACGTGCCATTGGTTGAGCTGAGATCCTGAAGCACCCACTCGTCACCAACCAGGACCAGCTTGGCGTGAGTGTTGGATGCGAACTCATCTGAGATAACCAGGTCAGATCCGGGAGAGCGGCCAATGGTGACCTCTTTTTTCTCTCCCAGCTCGAGGGTGTTTCCAGCGCTGCGCCCGGTGAGCATCTGAATCTTGGTCGGTTCGAATGCGTCCCCGTCATCGATGTCTAGTTCTGGCACCGGAGCTTGGCTGAGTTGTGGCCCGCTCTGCTTGGCAAGTCGGCTCATTACCCTGCGGCCGTAGAGGTCGGCCCTGATTACCGAGAGCAGACTGAGCACAAATATCCAGAGCACGGCGACAAAGCCAATGCGCACCAAAAAGAGTGCTAGTTCACTCACTTGCTTCACCCGCCAGTGCTAGGAGTTGAAAGTGAAACTCGGTTCGTCCCGCGGCAATGGTGCTGCCCGAGATCAGGACTAGCTCGTTGACCCTGGCACCGTCTAGGAAGGTCCCATTGGTTGACTGCAGGTCTCTGATTGCCGCCACCTCACCATTCCAGGCGATCTCAAAGTGGATTCGACTCAGGCCGCGGTCATCGATGCAGATATCGGCCTTCTCGTCCCTGCCAACGGTGGAGGTCCCAAGCTTCAGCTCGTACTCCTTCTCGCCGATTGTGAGAACAGGCTTCCAAGCCACTGACGTGTCAACCGGCTGAGAGCCCACGCGGATTCTGCCCTTGCCGATTTTGTCGTCGGCGGACAGGTTTAGATCAATCGAGTCAACCAGGCGGTACTGGCGTGAAGAAGCATATTTTGAGACTTCAGCGCGAATTGCGGAGAGCATGGCGGGAGTAATCTTCTGGGCATCGGCGCTGTGAACCAGTAGCAGGTAGCGGTGGGGGACAACGGTTGAACCCACGGTGTCAGCTTTAGCGGCAAGATCCATTGCTGAGCGAATCGCCTGGGTGATTTCCACCGGTTGCAGCTCAGCCCTGGAGAGCTTGGAGAAAAGCGAGCTCACCGCACCTTCGATGCGCTGCTCTGCCTTGTCCAATAGGCCCATTTCGCCTACTTTCGAGATGTCGCTGTGGGTTAGGTAAGTCTAATCCCGCCCCTTACTCGGGTGGGGGTTCTCTGCTAATCTCGAGAAGCTCAAACCACTAATCGCGCGAGTGGCGAAATGGCAGACGCGCTGGCTTCAGGTGCCAGTGTCCGCAAGGACGTGCGGGTTCAAGTCCCGCCTCGCGCACTTACAAGGAGAAAATCATGAGCCTAGACAGCTTCCTGCTTTTCTTCGAAGCACTTGGAGTGATCGCGTTCGCTCTCTCGGGCATTATTGAGGCCGCTCGAAAACAGTTTGACCTTGTCGGCGTTGTCATGATTGGGGCCATAGCCGCGTTTGGCGGCGGAACCCTAAGAGATGTGCTTTTAGACCGCAGGCCCTTCTTTTGGGTTGAGCAGGAGGCATGGGTCTGGGCGCTTATTGTTGCCGGCCTCGCGCTGCCGTTTTTCTTCCGCGCTCGCCATATCGAATTCACCGAGAAGGCAATGCTCGTGCCCGATGCCTTTGGCCTCGGCATTTTTGCAGCGGGTGGAACTCACATCGCCCTGCAGACAGGCCAGACGCCAATGATTGCCGTGCTCATGGGAGTCATCACTGCGGTTGTTGGAGGCATTCTTCGAGACGTCTTGGTCAATGAGGTCCCTAGGGCCTTCCACGACCATCAGCCCTACGCGGTGATTGCCTTCGCCGGTGGTTGGCTTGTGGTGCTGCTATCGCAGCTAAGAACCCCCGAGTATCTCGATGTCCTACTTGCGGCAATTGCCATGGTGGCGATCAGATTGCTTGCCGTGAGACTGGGCTGGAAGCTCAGCCCCTGGAGGCTCTTCTAATCTGAAAGCTTCCTGCAAGCTTCATAGCAGGATGCTGATTTTGGCGAGATTCGCCCGCCCAGTTCTCTAACTTGATTCGTATCCACGAAAGGATACGGATGAACAAAAAGGCCAAGGTAGGCATCGCAGCACTAGCTGTGATAGCTACCGGCTCACTCGGACTGGCTCTGCCAGCGCTCGCGCATGATCGAGGCGAGCGAGAGGGCTACTCAAGCGAGAGTCGTCAGGCTCACGGCACAGAGGACCACAACCGAGCAATCCTGGATGCAGCAATCAGTGGCATCCCAGAAGATGTAACCGAGGCAAAGGCTGCCCACAAGGGCGCCTACTTCACTGTTTACCTCCTTGACAGCGACGCAGCATCGGTTCCACAGCAAGAACCAGCGGAGGATGGCAGGCGAATCGGCATTCGACCTGTCTCAATAGAAGCTGGCTCAATCACACGCACCGAAATTGAAGACGGGACTCTTTCTGGACTTCTTGGTTTTCGTGCTCCAACTGAGGCTGGTGTAACCAAGCTCGCCCTCTACCCATCCGACGGCACCTCCCCCGTGCTAGTGACTATCACCGTCGATGAAGAGGGCAATGCAACCGCCACCTCATCAGGCCCGCTCACCGTTGCCTACAGCGCGGATGTCGCTGCAGAGCACCAGGAAAAGCGCGGTCACCCAGGTTTCCGCGGCGGTAAAGGCCACCGAGGTCACATGGGACCTTCCTTAGATGGCGAGAGGCCTATGCCTAACGCCTAGCAATCGGCAATAGAAGACCCCGGGCTCAGTCCCGGGGTCTTCTGCTTCCTGTCGAGGTTATTCACAGCCCCGAAAGCGGGATCATGGCTCTTTGCCAATAATTAGGTTCAGACAACCGCACTCAAGGTGCTACATTGTAGAACATGGAGAATTACGTGGGAATTAGAGAGCTAAAGCAGAACGCCTCGGCGGTTGTAAAGCGAGCCAAGGAGGGTGAGGCAATCACCATCACTGAGCGCGGTGTACCGGTGGCAAAGCTGCTGCCTATTCCAGAGGACAAGTACCTAGAGCTGGTCCAGGACGGGACAATAACCCCTGGCCGAGGAACCTTTGATGTCGATTCGATTGTGCCAATCAAGCTTCCGGATGGAATCACGTCCGAACAGCTGATTGCAGAGATGCGGGAAGATCGCATCTGATGAACCTCTACCTAGACGCTTCGGCCAGCGTGAAGCTATTTCTGGAAGAGACTGAGAGTGCCGCTGTCAAGGCCAGCCTGAGAGATGCGGTTCTCAGCGGAGGCAAGATATTTGTTAGCACCCTTACGGTTCTTGAGACTAGAAGGGCACTGCTGCGCAATCAGATAGCGACTAAAGAGGCAGCGAGATTTTTTCAAAGCACCGATGTGGTTGCCATAACGCCGCTAATTCTCGAGCAAGCCGGCACACTACTTCCCCGAACTCTCAAGACCCTTGATGCAATTCATCTAGCAACCGCCTTGGTCCTGAGGCAAGCTGCGGAGATTGAGCTAATGGCCTTTGATCGAATGCTTCTAGAGGCGGGCGTTGAGGCAGGAGTGAGGGTTACTAGCCCAGGTTTGTAATGTCGCCTTAGCCGTTTAGGCTAGAAGAAGCTCTAAGGGGGCGAAATGACATTTGTTTGGCTGGGAGTTTTAGCGGCACTGATCGTTATTGAACTTTTGACCTATGGCCTCTATTTTGCGGCGCTCGCGGTAGCGACACTTGTGCCTCTTGTT
>JADHKY010000056.1 GCA_016780945.1 Aquiluna sp.
ACACCCAGGCAGATAGTTCTCTACAACGCGCTGGTTGAGGCTGGCATCACGGACTTTGTGCCGAAGTTTGGTCACCTGCCGTTTGTTATGGGGGAGGGCAACAAAAAGCTAAGTAAGCGAAACCCGGAGAGCAATCTCTTCCTTCACCGCGACAGAGGGTTTATCCGGGAGGGGCTGCTGAATTACCTCGCTCTTCTTGGATGGTCGATTTCTGCGGATAGGGACATCTTCACCCTCGATGAGATGTGTGAAAGCTTCGATATTGCAGATGTCAATCCAAACCCGGCGAGGTTTGACCAGAAGAAGGCCGATGCCATCAACTCCGCACACATCAGGCTCTTGGAACCAAATGACTTTAGGGAGCGACTTGTTCCATATCTTCAGTCCGCAGGGGTGATCGGGTCTACGCCGAGTGAGCGAGAGCGTGGGATTTTGGAGCAGGCTGCGCCACTTATTCAAGAGCGAATCACAGTGTTGGGTGAGGCGAGCGGCATGGTGAGTTTCCTTTTCGATGAGGAGATTAGCTTTGACCAGGATGCCCTTGGCCAGCTGGGTGAGGATTCGGGAAAGATTGCTCAGCTAGCCCACGATGCAATCGCAGACCTCTCCGAGTTCACCACAGAGGCCATTCAGGCAGCTCTTAGCGAAGCGCTTATCGAGAAGGCTGAGCTAAAGCCGAGGGTGGCATTTGGTGTGGTGAGAACCGCTATTTCGGGCCGCAGAGTCACTCCACCGCTGTTTGAAAGCATGGAGATTTTAGGTAGGGCGGTAACACTTGCCCGACTAGAGGCATTTGCCAAGGCCCACTAAGATAGAGGCTTGCGACCAGGGTTCGCCCTTGGGGTATGGTGTAATTGGCAACACGGAGGTTTCTGGTACCTTTGTTCTTGGTTCGAGTCCAGGTACCCCAGCAATCAGATTCGGAGCTTAAATGCTCGACGCATTTGCAACGGGATTCTTAGTTTTTGCTTACGTCGCAACCGCTCTCTTTCAAATCGCAATAGTTCTTGGCGCCCCGTTGGGTGAGTATGCCTACGGTGGTCAAAACCCCGGAGTCTTGAAGCTACCTTTTCGCATTGCCAGCGTATTTTCGGCACTTGTCATGTTCGCAGTTGCCGGTCACTACCTGGCGCAGCTCGGGGTCTTTACGCCGCTATTGGACCCGGCGGGGAACTCAATCGCTAACTGGGGCTTCGCGGTCTTTGCGGGGCTTAGCGCCATTGCGAACAACATAACTCGGAGCCAAAAAGAGAAGCGGCTCTGGGGTGGAACTACGATTGCGATGTTGTTGGCTGCGGTGATTGTGGCTGTCTAGAGCTCCCAGCTCTGTCCCACTTCTAAATATCGAAACTCTCCGCCGAAACTCTCGGTGAGCTCTTGAATTCTTGAGTTTTGTAGCTTGTGGCCATGCTCTGAGAGCAGGGCGTTGTGAGCGGGAAATGATCGCCTCGGCTTGACCGCAGAAACAAAGTCAATCACGTCCCCGATTTTTAGCCAGGGTGCACTCGATGGGCAGGCCAAGGTGCCTACCTGCACCTCGGGAATGGTGTAGCTGTCGCCGGGGTAATAAAGCTCGCTGTTCACCATGAGGCCAAGGTTCTGCACCAGAGGTATCGACCTATGGATTTCCTGGTGGAAATAGCCAAAGAAATCAAGAGTGAAGGGGCCAACTTCATACCGGTCACCGTGATAGACAACTGTCACCGCCAAGCCCTCGAGTTTCTCTGCGACCTCCTGCGTGCCAAAGATTTTTATCTCGGGAAACTGCTCAAGCAACTTCTCCACATGAGGCCTAAAACTGTGGTCATCGTGGATATGGGAGAGGGTCAGTGCAACGACGTTTGTAAGCTCTGGAAGCTTCTCCGAATACATGCCCGGATCGACCACAAGTTTGTGACCCTGCTCTTCAACTACGAGGCAGGCGTGCTCGTGCTTTGTGACCCTCATGGCGAACCTCCCACAATCAGTCTATGTTTGAGCCATTAGGAGGTGGCAATGAAGCCACTAGGAGTAATTATCAACCCCGCCGCTAATCGCGGCCGAGGTAACGAGGTGGGAGAGCGGGCCCTGGCAGCATTTGCTGAGGCCGGGATTGCAACCACTAATCTCAGCGGGACTAGCCAGGACGATATCCGCGCCAAGGCCAAAGCATCCGCAAAAGAAATCTCGGGACTAGTCGCTATCGGGGGCGATGGCACCTCGCAGCTAGGTGTCAACCTTGCGATGGAGTACTCACTGCCGCTAGGTCTGGTCCCTGCCGGCAGTGGAAACGATCAGGTCAGGGAGTTAGCTGTCCCACTCAACGACACCTCGGCGGCTGTTGCAAATATCGTCGGAACCCTTGAGTGTCCCAGAGAAGTCGATGTGATGTGGGTAGAAACCGACTATCGAAAGTTTTGGTCACTGGGCTCTATCTCCGCAGGTTTTGACGCCCTGTGCGCTGAGCGGGCCAACAGACTGGTCTGGCCAAAGGGCCCAAACTCCTATGTAGCAGCGCTGTTCTTGGAGCTTCCGAAATTCAAGCCGATTGCCTACAGGCTGGTAGCTGATGGCGTTTCTCGCGAGTTCAAGGCAATGCTGTGCGGGGTTGCCAATGTGAAGAACTTTGGGGGAGGCATGAAGATCTCTCCTCAGTCGGAGATTACCGACGGTGAGGTCGAGGTCTTCATCCTGCACGAGGTGTCAAGGCGCAAGCTGCTCGAGATTTTCCCCAAGGTCTACAAAGGTGAGCATGTTAGTTATGCCGAGGTGGAGATATTCAAGGCCTCAAAAGTGAGAATAGAAAATGACGGGTTCCCAATGACCTGCGATGGCGAGATTATTGGCCCAGCACCGTTCTCGGTTGAGATAAAGCCGAAGGGCTTGGCCCTACTAAGCCGTTAGATTGCCCAACGAGCTGGTTTATGGCATGATTTCTAGGTTGCAACTAGGGCCCCATCGTTTAGCGGCCTAGGACGCTGCCCTCTCACGGCAGTAGCGCGGGTTCAAATCCCGCTGGGGTCACAAATCTCACTCTTGATGACAAAATCTCGGGAGTGAGATTTCTTTATGCACGCCACCTTCTCGAATATGCGGTGGCCAGGACAATCAAAATCACAGGTAGCAAGGCAGCAGCGTTGAGGCCGCCGAAGCTGTAGAGGGTGAGAATTGTCCCGGAAACGGCTCCTCCAAAGGCGCCACTGAGGCTCATCAGCGAGTCACTAAAGCCTTGAACCACAGGCTTTTGATCGACCTCCAGCACCTCGCTAAGCATCGCACTCGCGGCAACCGTGGCCGCTGACCAGCCCAGACCCAATAAGAACAGCCCGATAACTACGAGGGTGAAGTTAGATTGACCAAAACCCGAGATTGCAAGTGAGAAAAGCAGCACCACTTGCCCAAGAAGGATTGTTGGCTTGGCCCCTATGCGATCGCTCAGCACCCCAAAAACTGGGGCAAATGCATACATGCCAGCCACGTGCAGTGAGATTGTGAACCCAACCTCTGCCAGTGAGTGACCCTCTTGAGAGAGGTGTGCGGGAGTCATGCTCATCACCGAAACCATCACCATGTGGCTCAGTGCAATCGTCAGAACCGTAAATGCGGCAAGCGGGTTTCTGCGAATAATGCCAATTGCCTCGCTGCTCTTTCGCTGTGGGAGCCCGGGTGCAACCCCAGCGAGCTCTTGAGCTAACAACAGCGGATCTGGGCGCAACCCAAACCAGAACACCAGGGTCGAGGTGGTCTGGGCAAAAATGGTCAACAGGAATGGTCCTGCCAGGTGAGGCAGGCCAATTGCAAGGCCCATGGCTTCGCCAGGGGCAATCAGGTTTGGCCCAACTACTGCTCCCAGGGTGGTGGCCCAAACCACAATCGAGAGATCTTTACCCTTGGGCCTACTGGTAGGAATGTCAGCGGCCGCAAAGCGAGCCTGAAGTCCCACGGCAGTTGCAGAGCCAAGTAAGAAAAGCGCAACTAGCTCCACGGGGAAGGACCTAAGGGCTGCGGCCAACATCATCCCCGCCGCACCAAGAATTGCCAGGAACGCTCCCAGCGCAAGTGCCGGCCGTCTACCCCTGCGAGAAGCAAGTCTGGCCAGCGGTATCGATAGAAAAGCTGCACCTAAGGTGCTCAGAGTCGCCGCCGCTCCGCTCCAGGCGGCAGTGCCGCTAAGTTCGGTTGCCATAATCGCACCGACCGAGAGTGTGGCTCCGAATCCAAAGCCTCCAAGGGCTTGTCCGAGAGCTAAGACTCTGACGGCCCGTGCCTGAATGAGGTTTAGGTCTTGGCTTGGTTTTTGCGGCACCCCACCAATCTACTCCTTGGACTAAACTTGCCTCTCAGCGCAATCGCGAGGTGAAAATGACGCAAAAACCCCTAACCCTGGCTGAAAAGCTTTGGCGTGACCACTTGGTGGTCAAGGGTGAAAATGGCGCGCCCGACCTTTTGTATATCGACCTTCACCTGATCCACGAGGTCACTTCTCCTCAGGCCTTCGATGGCCTTAGGCTCGCCGGTCGCGACATCAGGCGCAAGGACCTGACGATTGCCACCGAAGACCACAACACTCCAACCGCTGACATTCACCTTCCAATCGCAGAACCAACCTCAAGGGCCCAGGTTCAGGCGCTGAGAGACAACACCGCGGAGTACGGGGTGAGGATCCACTCTCTGGGAGATAAGAATCAGGGCATTGTGCACGTTGTCGGTCCGCAGCTGGGGCTAACCATGCCGGGGCTAACAATTGTCTGCGGTGACTCTCACACCTCTACCCACGGTGCCTTTGGGTCACTGGCAATGGGTATTGGAACCAGTGAGGTTGAGCACGTGCTAGCGACCCAGACCCTGCCACTAAAGCCATTTAAGACAATGGCAATCAATGTTGAGGGCACACTGCGCCCAGGAGTTTCGGCAAAGGACATCATCCTTGCGGTCATTGCCAAGATAACTACCGGTGGTGGTCAAGGCTACGTTCTCGAATACCGCGGCAGCGCCATCCGCTCGCTCTCCATGGAGGGCAGGATGACAATCTGCAACATGTCCATTGAGGCTGGAGCCAGAGCTGGAATGGTTGCCCCAGACGAGGTCACTTTTGAATACCTAAAGGGCCGTCCGCACGCCCCAGAGGGTGCTGACTGGGATGCCGCTATGGAGTACTGGAAGACCCTAAAAACTGACGATGACGCGGTGTTTGATGCCGAGGTCTTTATTGATGCAGACACTCTAGATCCGTTTGTGACCTGGGGTACTAACCCTGGCCAGGGTGTCTCACTGCTTGACAGCGTTCCAGACCCAGCATCGTATGACGACCCTTCCCTGAGAGCGGCTGCCGAGCGGGCTCTTGAATACATGGATCTTCAGCCCGGAACCAAGATGAAGGACATTGCTGTCAACACCGTGTTCCTAGGTTCCTGCACCAACGCCCGCATCGAAGACCTCAGGGCTGCAGCCGAGATTATCAAGGGCAAGAAGAAGGCGGATGGCATTCGCATGATGGTGGTGCCGGGTTCTCAGAAGGTTCGCTTGCAGGCCGAAGAAGAGGGTCTGGACAAGGTATTCAAAGACTTTGGGGCGGAGTGGCGCTTTGCAGGGTGCTCGATGTGTCTTGGTATGAACCCCGATCAACTTGGCCCCGGAGAGCGAGCAGCCTCCACCTCCAACCGCAACTTTGAAGGCCGACAGGGTAAGGGTGCGAGAACGCACCTGGTATCGCCGGTGGTGGCCGCTGCAACCGCGATCCGCGGAACGCTTTCTAGCCCATCAGACCTGGAGGGCTAATGGAGAGAATCTCAGTATTCACCGGTGTCGCAGCTCCGCTAAAGCGCAGCAATGTCGACACCGATCAGATCATTCCTGCCGTCTACCTAAAGCGCATCACCAAGACCGGCTTCGAGGACGGACTTTTTGCCAACTGGCGCCAGGATCCCGAGTTTGTGCTGAACAATGCACCATTTGACAAGGCTGAGGTCTTGATCGCGGGCAGCGACTTTGGCACCGGCTCCTCTCGAGAGCATGCCGTTTGGGCGCTAAGGGACTTTGGTTTCAAGGCGGTATTCAGCTCTAAGTTTGCCGACATTTTCTATGGAAATGCGGGCAAGCAGGGGCTAGTTGCAGGAGTTATCTCCGACGAGGCCACAAGCCAGATCTGGGAAGCAATTGATGCGAATCCGGGCCTCGAGGTGAAGGTGGACCTACCGGCCCAACAGCTCAGCTACGGCGATACGGTAGTGCCTTTTGAGATAGACGAATACACTAAGTGGCGTCTCATGGAGGGGCTTGATGACATTGGCATCACGCTCCAGAACGAGCAGGCCATTGCCGACTATGAGGCCAGACGAGAGTCCTGGAAACCCAAGACCCTCCCTGCCAAAGGAGTCTGATTGTCTCAGATCACCATCAATGGTGGAAAGCCGCTAACCGGTCGGGTTGATCTCAAGGGTTCTAAGAATCTGGTCACCAAGGCCATGGTTGCCGCTTTGCTTGGAGATACCCCATCAACCCTTTTTGATGTCCCGTTCATCTCAGACGTTGAGGTTGTTTCTAGGCTTCTAAACCTGCACGGGGTGACCATCAATCACGATGAGCGCACCGGAGACATGATTTTGGACCCCTCTCGGGTCGAGCAGGCCCGGATGACCGATATCGATGCCTACGCGGGCTCATCCCGCATCCCAATTCTCTTCTGTGGTCCGCTCCTGCATCGACTAGGTGAGGCCTTCATCCCAGGTCTTGGTGGCTGCGAGATTGGCTCAAGGCCTGTCGACTTCCACTTCGATGTCCTAAGAAGCTTTGGGGCGGTTATTGAGAAGCACCCCGGCGGCACGCGGCTAAGCGCCCCAGAGGGCCTCAAGGGCACCAAAATCGAGCTTCCCTATCCCTCTGTCGGTGCCACAGAGCAGGTGCTGCTAACGGCCACCATCGCCGAGGGCAAGACCGAGCTCACTGGAGCGGCTATCGAGCCGGAGATCATCGACCTGATCTCGATCCTGCAGAAGATGGGCGCAATCATCTCAGTCGATACCGACCGGGTGATTCGAATTGAAGGTGTGAAGTCGCTAAAGGGCTTTACCCACAGGGCAATCTTTGATCGCAACGAGGCGGCCAGCTGGGCCGCCGCCGCACTCGCCACCGGTGGCGATATCTATGTGGGCGGAGCCAAGCAGGTCGAAATGATGACCTTCCTGAATGTCTATCGCAAGGTCGGCGGTCAGCTGGAGATTGGCGATGAC
>JADHKY010000057.1 GCA_016780945.1 Aquiluna sp.
ACCTGACCGTCGAGCGCGGGCTTTCGAAAAACACTCTCGCCGCCTACAAAGCTGACCTAGCTAAATATGCAGCGTTTCTAGAACAATCAAGCGCAGATGCGCTCACTGCTTCGCACCTGGAACTAGAGGAGTTTTCCGGTCAACTCACCTCCGCAGGACTCAAGGCATCCAGCCGTGCGAGGATTCTGGCTGCAGTGAGAGGTTTTCACAAATTCTTAGCCCTTGAGGGGGTTAGAAGTGATGATCCCACCTCCAGGCTCAGACCACCAAAGCTTCCCAGCCGATTACCCAAAGCGCTTTCGCAGGAGCAGGTCGTGAGGCTCCTAGAGGCATCAGGGCCCGAGCCCGATGACGAAGTAGCTGACAATATCCGGCTTAGAGACCGGGCAATTGTCGAGCTTATGTACTCGAGCGGGGCCCGAGTCAGCGAGGTTGTGGCACTGGATCTGGACGAGGTAACAGATGATGGGCTTATTAGAGTCAGGGGCAAGGGCTCTAAGGAACGCATCGTTCCGGTGGGGTCGTTTGCCGCCAAGAGCCTGGATGCCTACCTGGTCAGGACCAGACCTGAGCTTGCAAAGCTAAGAGGGGAGCGGGCCTTGTTTCTAAATAAGCAAGGTGGGCGGCTTAGCAGGCAAAGTATTTGGGACATTATTCAAAGGGCAGGTGTTTCGGCAGAACTTGAGGTTTCGCCGCATACGCTGCGGCACTCCTTCGCAACCCATTTGATTGAAGGAGGAGCCGATGTCAGGGTGGTGCAAGAGCTATTAGGGCACGCATCGGTTGCCACAACGCAGATCTACACGCTAATTACCGTGGACACGCTGCGAGAGGTGTATTCGCAGGCTCACCCCCGTGCACGGCGGTAGGCTAGAGCAATAAATTATGGGAGGTCACGGTGGATCTTTCTAAGAAGACATTTGCCACCCCGGCCAAGCTGAAGCAGCATGGCCCAGCACGCATCATTGCCATGTGCAACCAAAAAGGTGGCGTCGGCAAGACAACGACGACCATCAACCTGGCCGCAGCCTTGGCCGAGTATGGCCGCAAGATACTCGTTGTGGACTTTGATCCGCAGGGAGCGCTCTCGGTGAACCTGGCAAGCGACTACCAAGAGGCTCCAACCATCTATGACCTCATGATGGACACCTCAATGCACCCCAAAGAGGCCATCCAGCAGACCAACATCGAAAACCTTGACATCATCCCCGCGAACATTGACCTATCAGCGGCCGAGATGAACCTCGTCACCGAGATGGGCAGAGAGCGCGTCCTGGACGGAATTCTCAAGAAGGTCAAGGCCGATTACGACGTCATCTTCATCGACTGCCAGCCATCGCTGGGCCTCCTGACAGTGAACGCGCTAACCGCAGCTCACGGAGTGCTGATACCAATGGCAACCGAGTTCTTTGCCCTCAGAGGAGTGGCACTGCTGATTCAGACCATCGAAAAGGTGAAGGCAAGGACAAATCCAACGCTTGAACTAGATGGGCTTATTCCAACCATGCACGACCAAAGGACTCTGCACTCCAGAGAGGTGCTCGAGCGGCTCCAGGAGGCTTTCCCCGGCAAGGTGTTTGACACCGCGATTAGTCGCACGGTGAAATTCCCTGACGCAACGGTGGCAAAGAAGCCGATCACCCAGTTTGCTCCTTCCTCAGATGCTGCCGAGGGTTACAGGCGCGTGGCGAGAGAGCTTGTAAAACGTGGCTGTGCAGCTTGAGTCCGAGGTCGACTTCCAGCTTCAGCTAGATAACTTCGAGGGACCCTTTGACCTTTTGCTGAACCTCATCGGTCGGCATGAAATGGAAATCACTCAGGTCGCTCTTGCCAAGGTCACAAATGAGTTTCTGAAGTATGTCAAAGGCCTCGATGCCAAAAAGGAAATCGACAGCGCCAGCGAGTTCTTAGTCGTAGCGGCAACGCTTCTAGACATGAAACTTGCAAGCCTTCTGCCTCAGGGAGAGGTCGTTGACTCGGAGGACGTCTCGCTTCTCGAGGCCAGAGACCTGCTTTTTGCAAGGCTTCTGCAGTACCGGGCGTTCAAGGAGGTCGCTTCCTGGTTCCACTCGGCACTTGATGCGGAGTCGGAGCGCTACCCGAGAACCGTGCGGCTCGAGGAGCCTTACCGAAATCTCAGGCCCGAGCTTGAGTGGACTACTACCACCGAGGAGCTGCACGATATTGCCAAGGCCGTCTTTGCTCCCAAACAGGTCCCCGAGGTCGGTATTTCTCACCTGCATGCCCCCAAGGTTTCAATCCGCGAGCAGGTTGGCATCATGGTGAAAAGGCTCAAGCAGGCAGGAAAAATGACCTTCCGGCAGCTCATCGGAGATGTCTCGGACAGAGCAGAGTTTGTCGCTAGGTTTCTGGGAATCTTGGAGCTCTATCGCATTGGGGCGGTGGGCCTAAAGCAGGAGGAAAGTTTTAGCGAAATAGATATTCAGTGGCAATCAAAGGATGTTGACCAAGATCAGCTGGCAAAATTAGGCGCTGACTATGAAAACTGACCTTTCCATGCGCGCAGCCCTGGAGGCTCTGCTAACCGTTTCTGAGACACCGCTTAGCATCGTGACCCTTGCAGGAGCTCTAGAGGCGCCAATCAATGAGGTGCGGAAGGAAATTGAGGCTCTTCAAGCCGACTACGACTCAGCGCACGAGGGCCAGGGCAGAGGGTTTCAGCTTCGCGAGGTAGGCGGTGGCTGGAGGCTATATGTGAGGCAGACTCACGACTGGGGCGTGAGGCAGCTGGTAGTAAACGAGAATCCGGCAAAGCTCTCGCAGGCTGCCCTGGAGACTCTCTCAGTTATCGCCTATAGGCAGCCAATCTCCCGTGGACAGATCTCCTCCATTCGCGGGGTAAACGTAGATTCTGTTGTCAGAACCTTGATTTCTCGGGGACTGGTAGTGGAGCTATTCCAAGATCAGGATTCTGGGGCATCCATGTTTGGAACCACAGATTTGTTGCTCGAGCAGTTGGGTATCAATTCGCTCGAGGAGCTGCCTGCAGTCAGCCCGCACCTACCAGACCAGGACAACATTGACTGAGCCAATTCGGCTACAAAAAGCACTATCCACAGCTGGGGTTTCATCTCGCCGCAAGGCAGAGGAGATGATGCTCCAGGGCAGGGTGAAGGTCAACGGCAAGGTCGTCAGAGAGCTCGGCACCAGGGTGGATCCGCAGAGCGATTCAGTGATGGTGGACGGTAGGCCCATCCAGCTAGACCCGGATCGAATCTACCTCGCATTTCACAAGCCCAAGGGCATCGTTTCCACCATGGAAGACGAATACGGCAGGCCCTGCCTCGCAGACTTCTTCGTGCAGTACGACCGGGTCTTCAATGTCGGAAGGTTAGACCAGGACACCTCCGGGATTTTGCTCATGACAAACGATGGAGATTTGGCTAACCAGCTCGCCCACCCAAGCTATGAGGTGGAGAAGCTCTATTTCGCGAAGGTAAAGGGCAAGATTCAGCGAACCGAACTCCAGAGGCTTCGCGACGGGGTCAAGCTGGAGGACGGTCTTCAGAAGGCCGACACCGTGAAGCTCATCGACCAAAACAATATTGAGTCTCTTGTTGAGCTGACACTGCACTCGGGGAAAAACCGCATCGTTCGCAGGATGTTTGAGGCGGTTGGGCACGAGGTAATTGAGTTGACACGCAAGAGCTTTGGCCCGCTCAGGCTGGGCCCGATGAAGCCCGGACAGGTTAGGGAGCTGGGTAAGCTTGAGGTCAGCAGCCTGATGGAGGCGGCGGGTTCAGGCGAGACAAAGAGGCGCTAGTGGCAGTTAGAGCAATTCGCGGAGCTATCCAGCTCGAAAGTGACGAGCGCGAGCACCTACTCAAGTCAACCGCCGAGCTTGTCACCAAGGTGCTGCATGAGAATTCATTGGATGCGGCCGACCTGATCTCAATCTGGTTCACAGCAACCCCCGATGTTGTCAGTGAGTTTCCCGCGCTAGCCGCCAGGGAGCTTGGACTTGGGGAGGTTCCTCTGATGTGCTCAGTGGAAATGGATGTCGCCGGGGCGATGCCGCGAGTGATTCGTCTCATGATGCACGTGGAGACCAAGAAGCAGCGCAGTGAAATTAGCCACATCTACCTTCGCGGCGCTCAAGCGCTCAGGACCGATCTAGCGCAGTGAGCCAAGAGCGCATAAAGATAGTTGGGGCTGGCCTTATTGGCACATCCCTCGGTCTGGCGCTTACTAAACACGGCATTGACGTGGGGCTTGAGAACCGCTCAAAAGCAAACCTTCGGCTCGCAATAGAGTACGGGGCAGGCAAGGAAGCTCAGGGTGACTACGACCTGGTAATAGTCTGTGTGTCGCCAGAGATGACAGCTGAGGTTGTTGCCGGGCAACTGGCAAAGCACCCTCAGGCCCTGGTTACCGATGTTGCAAGCGTGAAGGCAGAGATTGCTCGTGAGGTTGCCAGAATCGCTCCAGAACATGCTCTTAGGTACTTAGGTTCTCACCCCATGGCAGGACGAGAAAAGGGTGGGCCAGGAGCTGCAAGGGCAGACCTGTTTTTTGCTAGGCCCTGGGTGATAACCCCATCGGCAGATACCCCACCAGCATCGGTCGAGAGGCTAAAGAATCTTGCGATGCAGCTAAGTGCGCTTCCCATTGTTATGAGTGCAGAGGAGCACGATCGAGCAGTGGCACTTGTTTCCCACCTGCCACAGCTGGTCTCATCGGCCCTTGCCGCAAGGCTCCAGTCCGGAAATGAGCAGCAGCTAGGACTTGCGGGGCAGGGTCTTCGAGACGCATCCCGCATCGCATCTAGCGATCCTGATCTGTGGCTGCAGATTCTCTCCCAAAATGCCAATTTGGTCTCCCCACTGCTGGCCGAATTCAAAAACGACATCGAGGAGCTGCTTCAAAGCCTCGAAAACCTAGACTCACCAGGCTCACTTGCGAAGCTCCACAACCTCCTGGAGCGAGGCAACAGTGGAGTTGCAAGGATCCCAGGTAAGCACGGCGGCAAGTTTGTTGATTACCAGCTACTAACAGTCGTAATCGATGACAGCCCAGGATCTCTTGCTTCTCTATTGACCTTCATAGGCGAGGTTGGCGTGAACATCGAGGACCTCAAACTTGAGCACTCTCCGGGAGCTCAAATAGGTTTGGTAGAGATTCAGGTCCTGCCAGAGGCGGCAGAGCGACTAAGCGAACAGCTCACCCAAAACGGTTGGCGACTGGTCTAATGCCTTTAGTAGTAGCTATAGATGGACCTGCCGGATCTGGAAAATCTAGCGTCTCGAAGGCGGTCGCGGAGCGCCTTGGCTTTGGCTATCTCGACACCGGAGCTGGCTACCGGGCCTTCGCGCTGCACGCCATAAACAATCCAGACATTCCCTTAGAAGAGCTTCTCAAGTCTTTCGACTATGAGATCTCGCTAGATCCTCAGAAAGCCCAGGTGCTGGTCGGAGGCGAAGACGTAACCAGTGAGATAAGAACCCAGGAGGTCGCCTCCAGAGTCTCGGAGTTTGCGAGGAAGCCGAGGGTGCGAACTCTTCAGCACCAGGACGCGAGGTCGCGAGTAGCACTATGCGGACTCGATGGCGTAGTTTCCGAGGGCCGAGATCTAACCACTGTGGTTTTTGTAGATGCTGGTGTAAGAATCCTGCTCACAGCAAGTGAAGAGGTAAGGCTCCAAAGAAGAAGTGCAGAGAAGACAGAGAGCACGGAGAATCTAAAAGCCCGAGACGCCTCAGACTCGAAGGTCGTTGAGTTCATGGCTCCCGCTGAGGGAGTGAAGCTAATTGACACTTCCCACCTAAGCTTCGAGGAGAGTGTCGAGGCAGTAATTGCTGAAATTGAGAGGTCACGCGCATGAGCGATGAGGAGCTCGAGGTTGCCAAGGCAAACCTGCTGCGCGATGAGCTAAAGTCCTACGAGCTCGAGGAAGACGACATTGAAATTCTCGAGACTGACCTCGATGACTACGGCTCTGAGACTTACCTCCCCGCCCCACCAGTATTAGCCGTTGTTGGAAGACCAAACGTTGGTAAGTCCGCGCTGGTGAATAGAATTCTCGGCCGCAGAGAGGCCGTGGTTGAGGACAAGCCTGGCATCACCAGGGACAGGGTGACCTATCGGGCCGACTGGAACGGCAGGCAGATCTCGCTTGTGGACACTGGTGGCTGGGAAATTGATGCGGAGGGTATTCACCTCTCAGTTGCCGAGCAGGCTGAAGTTGCCGTTGAACTCGCCGATGCTGTGCTGTTTGTCGTCGATGCAATGGTTGGCCCGACCGCCTCTGACGAGCAGGTCGTGAAGATGCTTAGATCCTCGGGCAAGCCGGTGCTATTGGTTGCCAACAAGATTGATGACGCACACCTCGAACCAGAGGCGGCTTCGCTTTGGTCCTTAGGTCTAGGAGAGCCATACCCAGTCTCAGCGCTGCACGGTAGGGGAGTAGCGGACCTATTGGATGCAGCGATAAAGGTTTTGCCCCAGCAGTCCAAGATTGCACCCGATGAGTACATCGGGCCTCGAAGGGTTGCCCTGATTGGTAGGCCAAACGTTGGTAAGTCCTCGCTACTAAACAAGGCAACCGGGACCAATCGGGCAGTGGTCAACGAACTTGCCGGCACAACTCGCGACCCGGTTGATGAGCAGGTCGAAATCTCGGGCAAGATCTGGAGGTTTGTTGACACTGCTGGTATTCGAAGGCGCATGCACCGTCAGCAGGGTGCTGACTTCTACGCCTCGCTTCGAACCGCAGCAGCCCTCGAGCGGGCTGAGGTGGCAGTGGTGCTATTCGATGTCACCGAACCCATCAGTGAGGCGGACATTCGCATTGTTCAGCTCGCTTTAGATTCTGGTCGAGCTTTGGTTTTGGCATTCAACAAGTGGGACATGCTCGATGATGAGCGGCGCATCTACTTGGAGAAGGAGATTGAGTCTGATTTGGCACACGTCGACTGGGCCCCAAGGGTGAATCTCTCAGCTC
>JADHKY010000058.1 GCA_016780945.1 Aquiluna sp.
AACTGGGAGAATCTTGGCGATAACACCCTTGTTGCCGTGACGGCCAGCAAGCTTGTCACCCTCGGTGATCTTGCGCTTCTGGGCGATGTGAACAACAACTCTGCGGTTCACACCGGCTCCGAGCTCGTCGCCATCTTCAGCGTCGAATACTTTGACACCAATGACGGTTCCGCCCTCGCCGTGTGGGACCTTCAAAGAGGTGTCGCGCACCTCTCGGCTCTTCTCGTTGAAGATCGCGCGAAGTAGTCGCTCCTCTGCAGAGAGCTCGGTCTCACCCTTAGGGGTTACCTTTCCGACCAGGATGTCTCCCGGGCGGACCTCTGCACCAATGCGGACGATGCCCATGTCGTCTAGCTGAGCTAGGGCTTCGATCGAGATGTTTGGAAGGTCGGAGGTAATCTCCTCGGCACCGAGCTTGGTGTCGCGAGCATCAACCTCATACTCCTCGATGTGAATCGAAGACATGGTGTCCTGCTTCACAAGCTCCTGGCTCAGGATGATCGCGTCCTCGAAGTTGTAGCCCTCCCATGGCATGAATGCCACAAGCAGGTTCTTACCCAGCGCCAACTCACCGTTCTCGGTGGATGGACCGTCGGCAAGCACGTCACCGACCTCAACGCGCTGACCAACCTCAACGATTACTCGCTGGTTGATTGCGGTTCCCTGGTTCGAGCGGTCGAACTTACGAAGTGGGTAGGTGGAGCGCTTCTTGTTGTCGTTGTGGACGGTGATCTCGTCGGCGTCAATCTCTTCGACGACACCCGCCTGATCTGCAACCACAACAGCACCGGAGTCAATGGCAGCAATACGCTCCATGCCGGTACCAACAAACGGGCTGTCTGCGCGAAGCAGTGGCACAGCCTGACGCTGCATGTTCGCACCCATCAGAGCACGTGACGAGTCATCGTGCTCGAGGAATGGAATCAGAGACGTAGAGACTGAAGCCAGCTGACGCGGGGAGACATCGATGTAGTCAACGTCTGCTGCGTCCACCTCAACGATGTCGCCACGGAAGCGAGCAAAGGCCTTTGGACCCTTGAGGGAGCCGTCGTCACTCAATGGAGTGTCAGCACCTGCGATTACCTTGCCGTCTTCGCTAGCTGCATCTAGGTACTCAACGGTCCTTGATGGCTTGCCGTTCTTAACAGCACGGTAAGGGGTCTCGATAAAGCCAAAGCTGTTGATCCGGCTGAATGCGGTAAGCGATCCAATCAGACCGATGTTTGGACCTTCTGGGGTCTCAACCGGGCACATCCTTCCGTAGTGGGAAGGGTGAACGTCACGAACCTCCATTTGGGCACGCTCACGAGCGATACCACCAGGACCCAGGGCCGAGAGACGACGCTTGTGAGCGAGGCCTGCAAGAGGGTTGTTCTGATCCATGAACTGCGACAGCTGGCTTGCTCCGAAGAACTCCTTTAGAGCCGAGACAACTGGACGCAGGTTAATAAGGGTCTGAGGAGTGATCGCCTCAATGTCCTGGGTGGACATGCGCTCGCGAACCACGCGCTCCATACGGCTAAGGCCGATGCGGACCTGGTTCTGGATTAGCTCGCCAACGCTGCGAATGCGGCGGTTGGAGAAGTCATCGATGTCATCAGAGCGGACCGAGAGGTTTACCTTCTTGCCGTTCATCTTGATAGCAAACTCTGCGTTCTGCGAGCTTGATGAAACGTTGTTGGCAAGAACTAGGTCAAAGAGCAGAAGGTACTTCAGGGTGCTAACAATGTCAGCACGCGTAAGCGTGGTGATGTTGGCTTCCTCTTCAATCTGAAGCTTGCGGTTGATCTTGTGGCGACCAACGCGAGCGAGGTTGTAGCGCTTTGACTCAAAGTATGTGGAGCGCAGCCAAGCATCAGCTACCTCACTACCTGCAGCCTCACCGCGAACCTTGCGGTAGACCTCACGAAGCGCCTCTTCCTTGCTCAGGATTGGGTTAGCGAAGACCTTTGACTCGTCATACTCAAGAGTTCTCTCGATGATGTCTTCGTCGAACTTCATGCCCAGTGGGCTTGCCTCAACGGCAGCCTTGATGTCTGAGAACTCTGCACGAATCTCGTCCTTAGTGAAGCCAAGGGCCTTGAGGAAGATAGTCGCGGAGACCTTGGTCTTGCGATCGACCTGCACCTGCAGAATCGGCTGGCCAAATCGAGCTGCTGGCTTTCTCTCGTCCTTGACCCACTCGGTCAAAAACTCTAGGTAGCTTCCGCGGCTTGGAATGATCTGGGCCTTGTTGTTGCGAACGTCAAGGTTTCCGGTGGTGTTGGTCGACACCGAGAAGTAGACACCTGGTGAGCGAACCAGCTGAGACACAACCACGCGCTCGGTGCCATTGATAATGAAGGTTCCCTTGCCGGTCATTACCGGGAAGTCACCCATGAACACGGTCTGGCTCTTGATCTCACCGGTTAGGTAGTTGGTGAACTCGGCCTTGATGTAGAGCGGCTGGGTGTAGCTCTTACCCTTCTCCTTGCACTCGTCAGGGGTGTAGGGAGGGTCGAATAGTTCTGGGTCGGAGAACGAAAGGCCCATCTTCGCATCCTGGGCAGCATTGCTGCTGTCCTCAATTGGGCTGATCTCCTCGAAGACCTCGTCGAGGCCGGTCTTGGCAGCCTTGCCAGCGATTGCTCGCCAGGCAGGTGCTCCTACTAGCCAGTCAAAGCTCTCAGTCTGAAGCGAGAGTAGGTCTGGAATCTCTACCGGGTCAGAGTGCTTGGCAAATGAAGGCCTCTGAGCGGTTCTAGATGTGTTTGCGGACTTGGTGGTTTTAGCGTTTTTCGCAGCAGCCAAAGTGAATACCCCTAGGGAAGTTAGTTAGGTTTGGGCGGAAATTCGCATACCTAAACCGTGACGAGCCACAATTTGCATCGCGCCAGACAACCGCTATTTATCGCCGGGCAGGGTTAGGGAAGCAAACCTCTATCCTAAAGGGGGAGAATTATGCTACGCAACTTAAAATTCCGCAGGTTTTTTACTAATTTGTGACCAAATTAGTTTTCACGGGTTTTTTGCTCTCTAATAGCCTTGTTCATTTCCCGCTTCGCGTCTTTTTCTTTTAGGGTCTCGCGCTTGTCATAGTCCTTCTTACCCCGCGCCAGACCAATCTCAACCTTGGCGTAGCCGTCCTTGAAATAAAGGCTTATCGGGATGAGGGTGTAGCCGGTCTCTTTCGACTTCCCAGCTAGCTTTGCAATGTCTTTTTTCGCGAGCAAGAGTTTGCGCTTTCGCCTCGGCGCGTGGTTAGTCCAAGACCCTTGCGTGAACTCGGGGATATACGCATTTTCAAGCCAAAGCTCTCCCCCATCAACTAAGGCGTAGGCATCGGTCAAAGATGCCTTGCCCTGACGCAGGGCCTTGACCTCTGTCCCGGACAGCACAATGCCAGCCTCATAGACGTCGTCTATGAAGTAGTCGTAGCGAGCTCGCTTGTTATTGGCAATGAGCTTCTGACCACGCTCGCGTGGCATGGGGGTCTCCTAGGTCCTTAGGTGCCTGAAGGTAGAAATACCCGAGGCTAGGACAGCGAGAATAGCACCGAGGCTAAGAACAAAAGGAGCGACCTGGAGCACGTCCGCGGTGGTTACAAAATTCGCGAAGGCAAGCTCTAGCGCGAGCGAGTCGGTGAGGTAGTTCTCAACCAGAAAGACATTTAGGCCAATTGCCAGGCCTCCACCCGCCAAGGCCGCCAGCAGACCCTCGAGAATGAAAGGCAACTGAATTGATGCGCTGGATGCACCCACCAGCCTCATGATTGCGATCTCTTTTCTCCTGGCAAAGGCGCTGAGCCGGATTGTGGTCGCGGTCAGAAGCGCGGCACTGAAAAGCATGACCGCCGCGATAGAACCCGCCGCCACACTCGCCCCGTTTAGCAAACCAATGATTGGATCGAAATAGCTGCGCTGGTCAGCGACCGATGCCACCCCGGGCTGGGACTCAAAGGCCTCAACCACCAGCTCCGCGCTCTCCGGGTCGGCCAAAGAGACCCAGTAGGTGGCATTGAGCTGCTCCGGGTTGAGATACTGCGCTGCGCTGAGCTCCGAACTTTCTTCAAGCAGTCTCTGGTAGGCCTCCTCCTGACTCTCAAAGTAGTAGGTGTCAATGTAGGGAGCCAGCGCGGTTGACTTCAGCTGTGCCGCAACCGCAATCTGCTGGGACTGGGTTATCGCCCCAGCCTCACATACAAGCTCAGACTCAAAGTCATTGCAGAGGTAGATCGCGATCTGAGCCTTGTCGTACCAGTAGTTCTTTAGGTTCCCCACCTGCACCTGCAACAGCGCAGCAACCGCGACAAAGCTCAGCGATACGAAGCTCACCAGGACAATTGAGAGCACCATAGAGAGGTTTCCCCGGATACCCTCCCAGAGCTCCCTGAGAACAAATGAGATTCTCATTCCTCACTCACCTGCCCAATGGCGTCAGAGGGAATCTCGCGATAGCCGGCAGTCTGGGCATCTCGAACAATCCTGCCCTCGCTCACCTCGATTACTCGCTTCTGCATCTGGTCCACGATGCCGCGGTCGTGAGTTGCCATGACAATGGTTGTCCCCGAGAGATTGATGCGCTCCAAAAGACCCATGATCTCTCTGCTGTTTCCAGGATCAAGATTTCCGGTTGGCTCATCGGCCAATAGCAGCTCAGGCCGATTCACGAGCGCTCTGGCAATGGCAACCCGCTGCTGCTCACCTCCAGAAAGGGCAGTGGGGTAGTTGGCAGACTTCTCCTCCAGCCCAACTAGCCTCAACACGTCGGGAACAGTGGTCTCAATAAAGGCCTTTGACTTCCCAATTACCTGCAGCGCGTAGGCAACGTTTTGGTAGACGGTCTTGTTTGTGAGCAGCCTAAAGTCCTGGAAGACAACGCCTAGTTTTCTGCGGTAGCTAGCAACCTGCGACTGCCGAAGCCTCGCCAAGTTCTCGCCCAAGACAAAGATCTCACCCTCATCCGGCTTTTCCTCGCGCAGCAGCATCCGAAGCAGGGTTGACTTACCAGAACCCGAGGAGCCAACCAGAAACACAAACTCTCCGCGGGAGATCTCGAGCCGAACATCATTAGCCGCGGATCCGCTTGCACCGCGGTAGGTCTTGGATACATTCTCGAGACGAATCATGCTGTGCCAAGCCTAGGTTGAAAGGTCCCAAGAGCCCCACTAGCGATGCGGGTGTTAGCTGTTTTGCTGAGCCCGCCATCTGATTCCGGAGGCAACAAAGCCGGCTAGCTTCCCGTTGAAGACGTCGTCAGGGTTATTCTCCTCGTGCTCCGTCCTGAGGTCCTTCACCATTTGATAAGGCGCCAGAACGTAGGAGCGCATCTGCTCACCCCAGCTAGCCTTCACGTCTCCCGCGAGCTGCTTCTTTTTTGCCTCGTCCTCTTTTAGCTTGATGTCTAAGAGCCTGGACTGCAAAACCCTCATGGCCTCGATCTTGTTCTGCAGCTGGGACTTCTCGTTTTGGCATGAGACCACGATGCCGGTTGGGATGTGGGTGATTCTCACCGCAGAGTCGGTGGTGTTCACCGACTGACCACCGGGACCTGAGGACCTGAAGACATCTACCCTGATCTCGCTGTCTGGAACCTCTACCTCGTTATCGCGCTCAATCAGCGGCACAACCTCAACCGCAGCAAATGAGGTTTGGCGCTTGCCGGCTGCATTAAAGGGGCTCATTCGAACTAGGCGGTGGGTACCAGACTCCACCGAGAGCTTTCCATAGGCATAGGGAGCCTCGAACTTCACAGAGCAGGACTTAATTCCGGCCCCTTCTGCATAGGACACGTCCAGCACATCGGCCTTCATCCCCTCGGTCTCTGAGTAGCGCAAATACATCCGCATCAGCATCTCGGCAAAGTCTGTTGCGTCATCGCCCCCAGCACCGCTTCGAATGTTCATGACTGCAGACCTTGAGTCATACTCGCCGCTGAGCATGGTCTCAGTCTC
The DNA here is from genome assembly GCA_016780945.1 of Aquiluna sp. Classification (GTDB taxonomy): domain Bacteria; phylum Actinomycetota; class Actinomycetes; order Actinomycetales; family Microbacteriaceae; genus Aquiluna. The sequence continues at coordinate 5,933 of JADHKY010000058.1, forward strand.
AAGATCCCCAAGTAGCGCCTCAAACTTGGAAAGCTCAGCCTGGGCCTCGCTGGCAGCAGCCGCGTCTTCCTCGGAGCTCGCAAGCCCAAGAAGGACTTCAGCATCATCAAGACCTGCGCTCAGCTCAGTCAGTCTTGAAAGGGTTAGCTTCTTGTGAGAGAGCGCAGAGGTTACCTGCTGGGCCCTTGCCTGATCGTCCCACAGCCCAGGCTCAGCCGCCTGCTGCTCAAGCTCAGAAATTTCGCTCTGTAGCCGCTTTGGGTCTAGCACGCTGGCAACCTCAGAGAGTCTTGTCCTGAGGTTTCTAAGTAGGTCTTGTGGTTCTAATTCACTCACTAGTTACCAGCCTGACCTAATTTGCTAATTGCGATGAAGAAAACTGGCGGTGACGGTGGGATTTGAACCCACGGTGGACTTTCACCCACACAACTTTTCGAGAGTTGCACCTTCGGCCGCTCGGACACGTCACCGCGGAAGAGCCTAGCAAAATAAGCCCCTCTAGAAAATGTGCTCATGCCCTCCGGGACTGGAAGAACTCTTTCAACAGCTCCTGGCACTCATTCTCAAGCACTCCACCAACAACATCGACATTGCCCCCCAACCTGGCATCGCGAACAATGTCGTAGGCAGAGCCGGCAGCACCAACTCTTTCGTCGTAGGCACCAAAGACAACCGCTTTGAGCCTTGCAGCAACAATTGCCCCCGCACACATCACGCAAGGCTCCAGGGTGACAATGAGCGTAAGGTCCTCAAGACGCCAGTCTCCCTTAGCCTCAGCCAGCTTGCGCATAGCCAAAATCTCTGCGTGACCACT
>JADHKY010000059.1 GCA_016780945.1 Aquiluna sp.
TCCTGCCAGATGATGCGAGTCATCTCATCGCCATCAAGCTCAACAACCTTGCCAACTACCTTGATTTTGCTCATTTTTCTCCTGAAATTACTGCGCACCTGGCGCAAAGCCTCGCCTAGCCTATCGTTTAGCATTGAACGGTGCGTTTTCTCTCAGCTCTAGTCGGCTCAGTTCTCTCGGCAGCGACTCTGGTGGGGTGCGCAAGTCAAACCGAAGCTCCAGAGCAGGCCCAGGCTGAAATTCGTTATGAATCCCTTGTTGGTGTCCAGCTGTTTATGTGGCCTTGGGACTCTATTGCTGCTGAGTGCGAGTTTCTTGGAGAATCCGGGGTCGACTGGGTTTTAACCTCACCCCCTCAGGAGCACATCACCGGAGCTGCGTGGTGGACGGTGTACCAGCCAGTCAGCTACAAAATCGAATCAAGGTTCGGAACTCGTGAGCAGTTTGCCAACATGGTTGCTACCTGCAGCGAGCAAGGGGTTGATGTCATAGCCGACGCCGTAATCAACCACATGACCGCACAAACCTCTGGAACCGGTTATGCGGGAACTAAGTTCACCAAATACGAGTATGAGGGCCTTTACACTCGCGAGGACTTCCACAACTGCAACCTCACCCCCGATGACTCCATCAGTAGCTATAAAGATCTCGCGCAGGTCCAAACCTGTGAACTTCTAGCCCTGAGTGATCTCAACCAGAAGCTAGAGAACGTCCAGAACCAGATCCTCACCTACCTAAACGACCTTCTGTCGCTGGGGGTTGCCGGCTTCCGGATCGATGCCGCTAAACACATGGCGGCAAGCGACCTGAAGGTGATCATCGACCAGCTGCCCGAGGGAACCAGGGTCATTCACGAGGTAATTCGTGGTGGCGGTGAGCCAATCCAACCTGAGCAGTACTTGGACTCCGGCGAGGTCTGGGAGTTTGACTACGCGAGAAACATGCGCAGCTATTTCAAGGGTGAGGTAATTACCCCAGCTGGATCAGCAATCAGGTTTAGGGACTTTACCCCCAGCATCCAGACCATTGCCTTTGTCTCGAACCATGACACCGAGCGCAACGGCGAAACCCTCAACTACAACGACGCTCGATACTTTGAACTTGCCACCGCAATGATGCTCGCGGAGGACTATGGCCAGCCCATGCTCTACTCCTCTTACGCATTTCGTTCCCGCGATGCCGGACCCTACGAGACCGTAAAGGGCGTCGGACCAATCGACTGCAGCGGCGTGAGCGCACCAAAGGATGACTACAAGGCTGACGAGTGGATCTGCCAACACCGTTGGCAATCAACTATCAACATGATTCGATTCCGCGACCAGGCCTCGGCTACCCCGGTAGTTGAAAAGTATCGCGAACGCGGTGTCTACGGCTTTGCCAGGGATGGCGTGGGCTACTTCATAACCAACGTCTTCGACACCCAGGAGATGAGAGTAAGCGTGCCAACCACGTTGCCAGATGGTGAGTACGTAAACCTCATTGACGGCGAGAAACACCAGGTCGTTGGTGGAGAGCTGACTGCCACCCTGCCACCGATGAGCGCGATAGCACTGTTGGTGAGCGAAGCTAAGGACTAAACCAGAGAGTCTTTCCAGGCCTTATAGAGCTTGGCAAACTTTCCACTTCCAGCCGCCAAGATCTTCGGAGCATCGTCCTCAATGATCTTGCCGTGCTCCATTACTAGCACTCTGTCAGCAATGGAAACCGTGGAGAGTCTGTGAGCGATGATGACGGCTGTCCGACCTGCAAGCAGGGTCTTTAGTCCCCTCTGGACCATGCGCTCGGATGGAATATCGAGCGAAGATGTTGCCTCATCCAGAATTAGCACCGCCGGGTTAGCGAGGAAGGCTCGCGCGAACGAAATGAGCTGCCGCTGACCCGCGGACACCCTGCCACCTCGCTTATTCACATCGGTGTCATAACCCTCGGGAAGACTCAAGATAAACTCGTGGGCACCAACCGCCTTGGCGGCGGACATTACGTCCTCAATTGAGGCACCAGGCCTTCCAAGCTGGATGTTCTCCGCCACGGTTCCCGAGAACAGGTAGGCCTCCTGGGTCACCATCACAACCTCACGCCTAAGGTCCTTGTTGGAAATGTCCCTAACGTCTACCCCATCAATGGTGACATTGCCCAGACTTGGGTCATAGAAACGAGAGATCAGCTTGGCAAGTGTGGACTTTCCAGCCCCTGTCGTTCCAACCAGAGCAATGGTCTGACCCGCAGGAATCTCTAGGTCAAACTTGTGAAGGACTGTGGGGCCTGTCGAATACTTAAATTCAACGCCGTTGAAGTGGATATGGCCCTTTGCGCTATCAAATTCGACTGGGCTCTGAGGCTCCGGAACCGAAGGTTCTTCCTCCAGAACACCTGAGATCTTCTCGAGGGCGCTGGCTGCCGATTGGTAGGAGTTATAGAAGATTGCAATCTCTTCCATCGGGTCAAAGAACCTTCTGGCATACAAAATTGCTGCAGTTAAAACGCCAATGCCCAAGGAGCCCTCGAGAACCCTGTAGCCACCGACCAGCAAGACGGCTGCAACTGTGGCGTTTCCGATCAGGATCAAGCCTGGGTCGTAAATACCAAAGAGCTGAATGAGGTGGGCATTGTGACCGCGGTAGTCCTCGACGAGCCCGCCGAAGTGCTTCTCGTTGCGCTTTTCCTTGCGGAAGGCCTTCACCGCACGAATGCCGGTCATGCTCTCAACGAAGTACTGGATCAGGCGCGATGAGGCGACCCTCTGCTTGCGGTAGCCGCGGTTCGTCTTCACCTGGAACCAGCGAGTTAGTAGCGCCAGCGGCACCAAGGCTCCGAACAAAACCAGGAACGAAACTGGATCTAGCAGCAGTAGCGCAACCGCAGTGAAGAACATGAACATAGCTCCAATAGCAAGCTCATTCAGACCACCGGCAAGTAGCTCCGCAATCGACTCGAGATCCGAGGTCTGACGCGCAATAACGCGACCTGCGGTGTAGCGCTCGTGAAACTCAACCGAGAGCTTCTGAGTGTGAACAAACATCCGGTTTCTAAGGTCAAACACCACATTCTGAGCAAGCCTGGCCGTGATCATCAGGAAGTAGTAGGTCAGAATCGAGGTCATCAGCGCAGCGGACAAATAGAGTCCAACCACAATCCAAAGCTCGTTGTATTCGCGCATGATCGCTCGAGGTAGAGCCCAGTCGATGCCCAAAGCAATCAGAGCGGGACCTGCAACCCTGATCGCGGTTGAGATAACACCCAAGAAGATTGCGAGGATTAGCCTCAGCCGCATCGGGGCAAGCAGCGAACCAAGCAGCCTCCGAGAGCGGGCCCTTACAAAGCGAGACTCCTCTTTGTTTAGGTCTGTGCGCTCCTCATCGTTAGTTCCGTAGAGACTCAAATGTTCACCTCCCGCTCCTTCTGCTCCTCGTCCAAAGAGGTGATCACGTAGCGGTAGTGCTCGCTTGTGCGGATCAGTTCCTGATGGGTGCCGAAGGCGGTTATCTTCCCGTCCTCCATGAGCGCAACCTTGTCCGCCAACATCACTGTTGAGGGTCGGTGGGCAACAATCAGTGCCGTGGTCTCCTTCAAGACATGCCTCAGGGCATCCTCGACCATAGCTTCGGTGTCAACATCGAGTGCCGATAGCGGATCGTCTAGGACGAGAATCCTTGGGTTTGCTGCCACGGCTCTTGCAAGCGCTAGTCTTTGGCGCTGACCTCCGGAGAGCGAGAGGCCCTCTTCGCCAATTGTGGTATCAAGACCGTCCGGCAGCTCATAGACGAATTGTGCCTGAGCGATCTCTAGGGCCTGCTTGAGGTCTTCCTCGGTCGCATCCGGGTTTCCAAGTAGGACGTTGTCTCTCACAGATGAGGAAAACAGGGTGGCATCCTCGAATGCCATGGCGATGTGGCTGCGGAGCTCGCCTCGAGACATCTCCCTGATGTCAAGGCCGTCTATGGTGATCGAACCGCTAGTGACCTCATAGAGCCTCGTGGTCAGTGCGGTGAGGGTTGTCTTGCCGCATCCGGTTAGGCCAATAAGTGCCACGGACTCACCGGGTTCAATCCTTAGGTCCACACCACTAATCAAAGCCTTGGAATCCGCGGAGGCATCCGGATAGCGGAAGTGGACGTCATGGAACTCGAGAAGGCCCTTAGGGTCTGCGACCTGCTTCGGGTTCTCGGGATCAACAATCGGGTTCACCTCATCCATGACCTCAAAGAAGCGCTCGGTGGCGGTCTTCGCCTCAAGGGTGAAGGAGAGCAAGAAGCCAAGCGACTCTGTTGGCCACCTGAGCACCATCACCGTCGCGAAGAAGGCCACCAGGGTCCCAACCGAGACGTCCCCTTGAGCCACAAGCCAGACCCCAGCCAACATGGAGAGCCCGACCGCCAGCTCAGGAATCAGAATCAAATAGAGCCAGATATTGGCAACGGCTTTGGCCTTACGAATCTCGGTGGACTGAAGGTCGGAGGCCTGGTTCGAAAATTGGTGCGCGGCAAACACTCCGCGCCCAAAGGACTTTAGGACCCTAACGCCGTGAACTGCCTCTTCAACGCGGGTGGCCAAATCGCCCGATTGATCCTGAGACAACCTCGCGATGACCTTGTACTTTCCCTCGAAGAGGAACCCGGCGATCCAGATCGGAATCGTTGCCACAAAAAAGATAAGTCCCAGCCAGAAGTTGAAGGTGAAGAGAATTACGAGACCCACGATGATCGTGATCAGGTTTGCCGTGAACAGCACAAGACCAAAGCTCATCCAACGACGAATTAGGTGGAGATCAGAGACCGCCCTGGAAAGTAGCTGCCCCGAGGGCCAGCGATCATGGAAAGCAACTGGAAGATCCTGAAGCTTCTCATAGAGCTTGTTGCGCATGTCAGCCTCGACATAGGTACCCGGGGTCAGCACCAACCATCGCCTAAGCAGCACGAACAGTGCCTCCAGAACACCAAGAAACAGAATCAAACCGACCGCCGGCAAGAGCGCGTCAAGGCCCCCAGCGACCAGGGAATTCACCAGATCCTGCAGTAGCTGCGGAATGGCGAGTGCAAACATGTGTGCAGCGATGCCGGCCAGCATCCCAAGGATCAACCTGGGTATGGCCTTCTTCGCAAACGGCACCAGCCGCAAAAGAACCTTGAGAGTTCCTGATTCGGAATTTTGCATTTATCTCTTCCGCCACCCTAGGCAGCCTTACAGGCTAACAGAGCGCGGGCCCAAGAGATTCCTAGTGGTAGAAGTGTCGCTCGCCAGTGAAATACATGGTTATTCCCGCGCTCACCGCCGCCTGAATCACTTCTTCGTCCCGCACGCTTCCACCCGGTTGGACAACAGCCGAAATCCCGCCAGCGATGAGCACCTCTAAACCATCGGCAAATGGGAAAAAGGCGTCTGACGCCGCCACCGATCCTGCTGCCCGATCCCCGGCACGCTGAATGGCGAGGTGGCAAGAGTCAAGCCGGTTCACCTGGCCCATTCCAATGCCGACCGCAGCAAGATCCTTGGCCAGCAAAATTGCATTCGACTTCACCGCTCGAGATGCCCGCCAGGCAAACTCTAGGTCTGCCATCAGTGCTTTAGACGCAGGCTTCCCTGAAACCAGCTTCCAAGCAGAAACATCTAGGCCTTCGAAGCTATCTGGTTCTTGAACCAGTAGGCCTCCAGAGATCTGCCTAATTTCGCGACTTGGGGGCTTGTAGTCATCCGAAAGCTCAAGAATTCTGAGGTTCTTTTTCTTGGAAAGTATCTCTAGCGCCTCAGGACTAAAGCCAGGAGCGGCAATAACCTCGGTGAATACCTCAGAGAGCTTTGCTGCGAATTCGGCAGTGACCTCGCGGTTTGCTGCCACCACTCCACCAAAAGCCGACACTGGATCGGTGAGGTGAGCGCGCCAGTAGGCAGAGGTTATTGGGTCTTCTGCCCCCGGCTCAGCAATCGCCACACCACATGGGTTAGCGTGCTTGATGATTGCAACTGCAGGCTCAGCGAAGTCATAGGCCGCTCTGACTGCAGCGTCGATGTCTACAAAGTTGTTGTAGGACATCTCCTTCCCCCCGAGCAGCTTTGCACTCGCCACACCCCTATTGCCGTCAACGAAAAGTGATGCTGCCTGGTGGGAGTTTTCTCCATAGCGCAGGTCGCCACTCTTGGTAAGGCCAAGCGAGAGCCGCTCAGAGCCAAGCTGCCCAGCTAGCCAAGAGGAGACCGCAGCGTCGTAGTTTGCGGTGTGGCTAAAGGCCTCAAGCGCGAGCTGTTTTCTCAGCTCAAGATCTGTGCCACCGTCTTCGATTGCCTCAATGATTGCTGGGTAGCGCTCTGGGCTGACAACGATTGCAACGTTGGCGTGGTTCTTGGCGCTGGCTCTAACCATCGCCGGTCCACCAATGTCGATTTGCTCAACACTCTCGTCGAAGCCCGCGCCCGAGGAAACAGTCTCCACAAATGGATATAGGTTCACCACAACAAGCTCAAAGGGTTGAATTCCAAGGCTTTCAAGCTGCTCGACGTGCGAGTCAAGTCTTAGATCTGCGAGCAGTCCTCCGTGGATTGCTGGGTGCAGGGTCTTGACCCTGCCATCCAAGGACTCGGGAAAGCCTGTGACCTCGCTCACCTCGCTCACAGCGATTCCGGCCGCAGCAATCTGCTTAGCAGTGGATCCGGTA
>JADHKY010000060.1 GCA_016780945.1 Aquiluna sp.
GAGACGCCATTAGATGAGCTCTTGCACCACCCGGTCAGCCGGGTGGTGGTGCTTTCGCCCGATCATGATGTTGATCAGTTCATACAGCTGATGGACAACGTCGGTCTGCAGTCTGTTTCATACGCAATTGGCTACACCGCTTGGCTTGATATCGCACCAAGAGGCATTGATAAGGGCCACGGCCTTGCCAAGCTCCGTGAGGAGTATGGCCACGCCTCAAGTCGAGTGCTGGTCATGGGAGATGGCAGAAACGACATTGAGATGTTTCAGTGGGCGAAGTCTTTGGGCGGTTATGCGTTTGCCATGGGGCAGGCACCTGATGAGGTGAAGCTTGCAGCCACCGCAACCACCGGTGCGGTTGCCGATGACGGTGTTGCCCAGGTCCTTGCCTCACTCGAGGGACTTGAGTTTTTGAGCTAGGCACTAAACTCCTATGCGGAGGTCTGTCCGAGCGGCCGAAGGAGCTGGTCTTGAAAACCAGTGGGCAGAAATGTCTCGTGGGTTCGAATCCCACGGCCTCCGCCATCATTTTTGCCTGATTGTAAAAACTGTAAGTTCTTTTCAGCGGTCATCTATACCCAATTGTTATTCGAATGTAACCGCTTACAGTTTCTTTACAGTTCGGATGTTATTTATTCTTAGTTCACGCCTTACTTCGTGAGGTGGGGGCTTTAATGCCTAAATCATCGAAAGGACACAAATGTCAACACTACGTCGTCGTTTGGTTGCAGTAGGTGCAACCGCGATCGCGTCAACTCTCGTGATTGCTGGTTGTGCAGCAACCGAGGAGGAGACCACAAGTGGCTCAACCGGAGGAGACTCTGGCAGCACTGAAGAGACCATGGAAGGCTGCGACTTCTACGCGGACTACATGGGCAACGAGGGCACTGAGGTGGAGATCTACACCACAATCATTGACCCAGAGGCCTCACTCTTTATCGACTCATTCGGTGAGTTCGAGGAGTGCACCGGCATCACCATCAACTGGAACGGATCTCAGGACTTCGAGACTCAGATTCAGGTTCGTGCCGAGGGTGGCACCGCTCCTGAGCTAGCCATCTTCCCTCAGCCAGGTCTGCTTGCTGACATGTCGGACTACTTGGTCCCAGCTTCTCAGGCAGTATCTGACTCAGTAGACGCTAACTACACCGCTGACTGGAAGGTCTACGGAACCGTTGATGGTGTCTTCTACGCTGCGCCACTTGGTGCAAACGTGAAGTCCTTCGTCTGGTACTCACCAAAGACTTTTGCTGACAACGGCTGGGAAATCCCAACCACTTGGGCAGAGCTATTGGCACTTTCTGACACCATCGCAGCATCTGGCGCTAGCCAGCCATGGTGTGTAGGTGTTGAGTCTGGTGTTGCAACCGGTTGGGCAGCTACCGACTGGATGGAAGACCTCATGCTCCGCTTCCAGGACGCTGAGACCTACGACCGTTGGGTATCAAACGACCTAGCCTTCAACTCACCTGAGGTTCTTGAGGTAATCAACGAGGCAGACAAGATTCTGCGTAACCCAGATTACGTTGGAAACGTTCAGGCGATTGCTGCGACTTCCTTCGCTACCGCTGGTGGTGGCCTAGTTGACGGCAGCTGTGCAATGCACCGTCAGGCATCGTTCATCGGTGGAATCTTGGCCGCTGACTTCGGCGCTCAGATTGTTACCCCAGAGGACACCGACGTCGAGGGTGGAATTACCACCTTCTACTTCCCAGGTGTTTCCGCTGACAACCGCCCTGCCCTCGGTGGTGGCGAGTTCGTTGGTGCCTTCTCTGACCGCCCAGAGGTTCAGGCAGTACAGCACTACCTGACCACCGCTGAGTGGAACAACAAGAAGGCTGCAGACGGTGGATCATGGTTCTCCGCTCACCTAGGCCTAAAGCAGGAGAGCGTTGCTGACCCAGTAAACAAGGTCGCAGTTGACATCCTTCAGAACGCCTCAACCTTCCGCTTCGACGCATCTGACCTGATGCCAGGAGCTGTTGGTGCAGGTACCTTCTGGACCGAGATGACCGCTTGGTTCGCAGAGGGCAAGGACAGCCAGGCAGTGCTAGACGCTATTCAGGCGTCCTGGCCAGCCGACTAGTCTGTTCTAGTAGACAGAGCAACTCGAGGGGCTCGGCAACGGGCCCCTCGAGTTCTTCCTAAGTAAAGAATGGGATGGGGATCTTGACGTTTGGCATTTTGACTGCCAGAGAGACTGGCTGGGACGTAATTGCCCCTAATCTCACAATCACCATTTTTGGCCTACTTACTTTTGCGGCAGTAATTTTCTTACTCTTCGTCATCGGAGAGCGCTCGAGCGTCAAAGCTCAAGAGTGGGTCAAGTACCTGGTATTTCTGGTACCAGCTCTTTTTCTTCTCACAATCGGCCTTATCTACCCGGCCATTAGAACCCTGTTTCTGTCCTTCATGGACGCCAGGGGCGAGAACTTCATAGGTTTTGACAACTACATCTGGGCGTTTACGAAGCCCGAGATTTTGACGGTACTTAGAAACACAATTATTTGGACACTTGCGGTCCCTATCTTTTCCACAACCATTGGCCTTGGAATCGCCTACTTCACCGACCGGATGAAGCGTGGGGCCTGGGTCAAGTCGCTGATTTTTATGCCCATGGCTATCTCGTTCGTGGGTGCTTCGGTTATTTGGCGGTTTGTCTACGCATATGAGCCAAACCTAAACAAGCCTGACATCGGTCTCATGAGCGCATTGGCGAAAGCCATCGGTATTGCGGATCCGCCAATTTGGCTTATCGAAGCTCCAATGAACACATTCCTGCTCATTGCCGTAATGGTCTGGATTCAGACTGGTTTTGCGATGGTCGTGCTTGGGGCTGCAATGAAGAACATTCCCGACGAAATCGTCGAGGCATCGATGCTGGATGGGGCTAGCCAGTGGCGCAGATTCAGCCAAATAACGGTCCCCATGATTCGTTCGACGATTGTCGTCGTTGTCACCACCGTTTTGATTGGAACGCTGAAGGTATTCGATATCGTTCGCACCATGACGGGCGGTAACTTCGAGACCAACGTCGTGGCCAATGAAATGTTCAACCAGGCTTTCCAGCAAAGAAACTATGGAACCGGTAGCGCCCTGGCCATACTCCTATTCCTTGGAGTGATCCCGATTGTCGCCTACAACATCAGACAACTTCGCCGCGAAAGGACGGAACGCTAATGACTCAATTGGCACCCAAACCAAGCGGTTTGAAGCTAACCAAGGGCCGCCGCAAGGTAAAAGACGCCTTCAGCTCACCATGGGCCTCATTCTTCGCGATTGTCATCGCACTGCTCTGGACGATTCCGACCTTTGGTCTACTGGTTACCTCATTCAGGCCCAAGGTTGACATCGTCACCACGGGTTGGTGGACATTCTTCAGCAATCCAAATGTGACTCTCGAGAACTACCAGAGCGTCTTCCTGCAGGGAAACAACGTGACGCCTCCGCTGAGCCAATATATTTTCAACAGCTTCGCAATCACGATTCCAGCGGCCGTATTCCCGCTGACAATTGCGGTGTTTGCCGCTTATGCCCTGGCCTGGTTTGAATTCAAGGGCCGGGACTTCATCTTCTTCTCGATCTTCGCCCTGCAGGTTATTCCTCTGCAGCTCACACTGATCCCGCTGCTTCAGCTGTTTGCACGCGGTCAGATTGCTGGCGTTCAGGTCCTGCCCGATATGGAGATAACTGGCAGCTACATACCCATCTGGATAGCCCACACCATCTTTGGTCTGCCATTGGCTATCTTCTTGCTGCACAACTTCTTGCGTCAGATACCGAGGGAGCTCGTGGAGGCGGCAAGAGTGGACGGTGCCGGCTGGTTCATGCTTTTCAGAAAGATCATCTTCCCGCTGTCTATCCCTGCGATTGCCTCGTTCGCGATTTTCCAGTTCCTCTGGGTTTGGAACGACCTCCTGGTCGGATTGACCTTCGGAGGTGGTGTTCGAGAGATTGCTCCGCTCACCGTGAGGCTGGCCGAGATGGTCGGTACTAGAGGCTCGGGTTGGGAAGTTCTCACGGCAGGAGCATTTATCTCAATGATTGTGCCGCTGATTGTCTTCTTTACGCTCCAGCGCTACTTCATACGAGGTTTGCTGGCCGGTTCTGTGAAGGGCTAGCCCCTAGCTTCCACCATCGCCTTAATCAGCTTCGCGCTGTCCTTTGGAGTTCTAACCTGGCTTACGTGGTCCACGTAGATGATTCCAAAGCGCTTGGCTAGTCCCTCGGCCCACTCGATGTTGTCAAGCAGCGACCAGGCGAAGTAGCCCCTTAGGTCAACCCCCTGATCCTTGGCATCCAATGCTGCTGAGATGTGGTCGAGGAAGTAGGAGACCCGGCCGTCGTCGCGGACCTCACCGTCAACAAGCTTGTCATCGAAAGCGCCGCCGTTTTCGGTTATGTATAGCGGGACACCTGGCAGGCGTTCCGCTGTTTGTTTCAGCGTGCTGGTAATCGAGGGGGCGTGTATCTCCCAACCCATCTCGGTCCTTGGCTCGAGGGGGTTCATTGCCGCCCCAGCCGGTGTTCCGGGGAAAAGCGAGAAGTCCTGGCCAACCGCCTTCTTGGATTGTTCGCTAGCTGCAATCAGTCGGAACGGGGTGTAGTAGTTGATGCCAAGCCAATCTATTGGCGCGGCAATCTTCTTTAGCTGCTCCTGATCCACAAAAGCCCAGTCGGTGATGTCTTTGGTCCGTTCGATCAGCTGGCCATCAATCGGACGTCCAGCAAGTAGGTCTAGCCAGAAGCGATTTTGGAGTAGGTCGACGTAGTCAGCTACCGGCTCAACACCGGCATCGTCGGCGATGACGGTCGTGAGGTTCAGGACGGTTCCGAGGTTACTCAGTCCGTGTGAACGGAGAACTTCTAGGCCTGAGGCATGTGCCGTCATGAGCCGGTAGGCAGCCTCCAGTCCTTTGGCAGGGTCTCCGTGCCCTGGGGCGTGAATCTTTGTGGCATAGCCCAAGAAGGCTGATACCCACGGTTCATTCAGTGTTGCCCACATCGAAACTCGGTCACCAAGACGTCTAGCCACCAGGTCTGTGTAGTCGGCGAAGTGTTTGTGAATATCGCTGTTGTTCCAACCGCCAATGGCCTCGAGCTCACTTGGGAGATCCCAGTGATAGAGGGTCAGCACCGGCTTTATGTTCCTCTTAATCAGTCCATCTACTAGGCGCTCATAAAAACCTAGGCCTTGCTCGCTTGCACCTTTTGCCTGCGGCATCACCCTGGGCCAGGAAACCGAGAACCTATAGGCATCGACCCCCAGCCACGCAAGGTGGTCAAGGTCCTCTTCCAGCCTGTTGACGTGGTCACACGCAGGATCTGCAAGGGTGCCATCGGCAATGTTTCCGGGAACGGCAGCAAAGTCGTCCCAGATGCTGCGACCTCGCCCTGCGCTATCGCCCTCGACCTGCCAGGAGGCGGTTGCAGCGCCAACAATGAAATCGCTGGGAATTCTTTGGGAAAGGTTGTTTATTGCCGTAGTGTCTAACATAACCAAAGTCTAGTTTTCGTAGGCAGACGATTGAGCCAATCAGAATTCCAATTTATTGAACCAGAGCGCCCCAAGCGAAGGCGCTGGATTCGCTATCTTCTTCTTTCGATTGCTGCAGTCGTCACCGTGGCCATGGTCACCCTGGGTGGTGGGGTTGTCTATGTCTCAACTCAGCTAAGAGCTGCGGGTATCGAAGTTTTTTCCACAGACGGCGAAACCTTTGACGTTCCAACCGCGGAAGAGATAAACGGCCCGATAAACCTGCTGCTAATTGGTTCCGACACTCGTGAGGGCCAGGGGTCTACGGCTTATGGGCCGGTTGGTGCAGAGCTTGCGGATGTCATCATCCTCTTGCACATCAACGAGGAGCGCTCGAACGCGGTTGCTATGAGTTTTCCAAGGGATCTCATGATTGCAGTTCCTGAGTGTCCCAACCCCGAGGGTGGTGCGCCATACCCGGCTAAAGAGTTTGTTCAAATAAATTCCACGATGAACTACGGCGGCCCCGCCTGCACACTCCTTGCCGTGCAGTCGCTGACGGGCATAGAGATCCCCTACCTAGCCATGATTGATTTCAAGGGTGTTATCGCAATGAGCGAGGCCGTTGGCGGTGTTGATGTCTGTGTGGCAGAGCCAATCAATGATGACTACACCCAGCTTTATCTCGATGCCGGAGAGCACACGCTCATCGGTGAGGAGGCACTTGCATTCTTGCGAACCCGACACGGAGTCGGTGACGGCTCTGACCTTTCCCGCATTTCAAACCAGCAGGTCTTTCTAACGTCACTGGTAAGAAAACTCAAAGACGAAGGTGCTCTGACGAACCCCTTCACCATGTTCCGTTTGGGCACAGCAGCACTGAACAACATGACCCTCTCCAGAAGCCTTACAGACCTTGGCGTTATCTATGGCATGGCCAGGGAGGTCAACGACGTTGACCTAGACAAGATCACATTCCTGAAGCTGCCGGTCTATGACTTAGAGGGCGACTTCGCCGGAAGGGTCGGTGTCTCCACTGAGCGAGCGACATTGCTCTTTGACAAGCTCGCCAATGATGA
>JADHKY010000061.1 GCA_016780945.1 Aquiluna sp.
GGTGAACCAAACGGTGCTGCTGACACTGGTCCATAGTTTGGAAGTTCAGCCTGCGCCATGGAGTGACCAGGGAGGAACTGGGCTAGGTGTGGCCTTGCAACCACAGGTCCGACTCCTGGGCCACCACCTCCGTGAGGGATGCAGAAGGTCTTGTGGAGGTTGAGGTGGCTTACATCTCCGCCAAACTCACCAAACTTCGCATAACCAACAACCGCGTTGGTGTTTGCTCCGTCGATGTAGACCTGACCACCGGCTGCGTGAACGAGGTCACAGATCTCCACCACGGCCTCCTCATAGACGCCGTGGGTGGAGGGGTAGGTGATCATGAGAGCTGCCAGGGTGTCTGCAAACTCTGCAATCTTTTGCTTTAGATCTAGGACATCGACATTGCCGTCGTTGTCGCAACCCACCACCACTACCTCGAGCCCTGCGAGCACGGCGCTCGCGGCATTGGTGCCGTGGGCAGAAGATGGAATTAGGCAGATGTTTCTCTGGAAGTCTCCCCTGGAGCGGTGGTAGCCGCGGATTGCCATTAGGCCTGCCAGCTCTCCCTGGCTTCCCGCGTTTGGCTGCAGCGAAACCGCTTCGTAGCCGGTGATGTCACTAAGCCAGCTGGTTAGCTCGTCGATTAGTTCTAGGTAACCCTGGGTGTCCTCGGCTGGGGCAAAGGGGTGAAGAGAGGCAAACTCTGGCCAGGTAACAGCTTCCATCTCGGTTACAGAATTGAGCTTCATGGTGCAGGAGCCCAGCGGAATCATGCCTCGATCTAGCGCGTAGTCAAAGTCTGCAAGCTTCTTTAGATACCTGAGCATCGCAGTCTCTGAGTGGTGGGTGTTAAATACCGGGTGCTCGAGATACCCACTCTCGCGGTGGTTTCTAAGTCTGTCTTCCGCATCCTCTGGCTTTGGAGCTCTTGCGCCAAAGGCGCTTGCCAGCTCGGCTAGGTGCTGCCAGCTCGTGCTCTCGTCTAGAGAGATGCCAAGGGTCTGCTCGTCTACTTTGAGAACAGTTAAGTCCTTGGCCCTGGCGGCCTCGTAGAACTTGGTTGCGTCGGTGTCAACAAGCCGGATGGTGTCGAAGAAGTTCTCGTGCTGGAGAGAGAAACCAACCTCGGTTAGCACCTTGGCAAGGGCAGTTGCCTTGTCGTGGATCTCTTTGGCGATTGCCTTGAGGTCCCCAGGTCCGTGGTAGACGGCATACATCCCCGCCATTACAGCAAGCAGCACCTGGGCGGTGCAGATGTTACTGGTGGCACGCTCACGCCTTATGTGCTGCTCCCTGGTTTGCAGGGTAAGTCTGTAGGCAGGGGCGCCCTCGGCATCTACCGAGACGCCAACGAGCCTTCCTGGCATGGTGCGCTCGAGTTTGTCGCGCACTGCCAGGTAGCCGGCGTGAGGACCACCAAAGCCCATTGGGACCCCAAAGCGCTGGGTGGTGCCGCAGACCACGTCCGCACCCTTCTCACCCGGAGGGGTGATCAGGGTAAGTGCCATGAGGTCTGCTGCGGCAATCGCCAGTCCGCCAAACTCGTGGACCTTGGCAAACAGGTTGTCAAAGTTGATGATTCGTCCCGAGGCTCCCGGGTACTGAATGACAGCACCAAAGCACTCTTCGTCTAGCTCTTCTAGCTTTGCGGCATCGAAGTACTTGATGACGATGCCCATGGGCTCCGCCCTGTGCTCGAGGAGCTGTTTAGTCTGGGGGAACATGTCGCTGTCGACGAAGAAGATATCGCTGTTGCTGTCTGCGCTTCGCCTTGCAACCAGCATGGCCTCCACAACAGCCGTTGACTCATCAAGCATGGAGGCGTTTGCGGTCTTCATGCCGGTTAGATCTGTGACCATGGTCTGGAAGTTAATGATTGCCTCTAGGCGACCCTGGGAGATCTCGGGCTGGTATGGGGTGTAGGCGGTATACCAGCTTGGGTTCTCTAGAACGTTGCGCTTGATGACTCCCGGGGTTCTGGTTCCGTAGTAGCCCAGACCGATAAAGCTCTGAGTGATGCGGTTTTTCGAGCCAATTTCTCTTAGCCGCTCTAGCGCATCGTCTTCGCTGATGGCATCCGGCAGCTTGCTGTCGCCCTCAAACTTGATGGCGTCCGGTAGCGCCTTCTCCATGAGATCGTTGAGGCTTTCAAGCCGGAGGTAATCGAGCATGGCCTTTTGCTCAGTGGCATCGGGGCCGATGTGGCGGAAACGAAACTGATGATGGTCAGCTAGCAATTACTCTCCAATGAAGGCGTCGTACTCGGAGCTAGAAAGCAGATCCGGTAACTGGGTAAAACGAATTTTAACCAGCCAGCCTTCCCCAAACGGGTCACCATTTATCGTTTCGGGAGATCCGCTTAGCGAATCGTTAGCTTCGACGACCTCGCCGTCCATTGGGGCATAGAGTTCGCCAACGCTCTTGGTCGACTCAATCTCGCCGCAAATCTTCATGTGGGTGGTGGAGGAACCGACCTTCGGAAGGTCGACATAGACAATTTCGCCGAGGGCATCTGCCGCGTACTTGGTAATGCCGATGGTCGCCACGTCACCTTCGACGCGGACCCACTCGTGCTCTTTGGTGTACTGCAGCTCAGCCGGATTTGACATCTCTATCTCCTATAAAACGGAAGCTCAACTACCTCGTAGCCGATCCTCGTGCCCCTTACATCTGCCTCTAGTTTGCTACCAATTTCAAGCTCCAGCGAACCATCTAGATAAGCCATTGCCACTGGGTAGCCAAGGGTTGGCGAAAGCGCACCCGAGGTGACCTGGCCAATGGGGTTCTCGCCACCTGGCAGATAGATTTCATACTCCGCTCTGGCAGCGCGTTTCCCCTCGCCCTTGAGCCCGTAGAGCTTCCAGTTCTTTTGAGTCTTTAGCTCCTCAAGGGCAACCTTCCCCACGAAGTCATCCTTGTCTAGGGCCACGACTCTGCCAAGGCCAGCCTCAAAGGGGTTTACATCCAGTGTGAGCTCGTGGCCATAGAGGGGCATGCCCGCCTCTAGTCTCAGGGTGTCCCTGGCTGCTAGGCCGCAGACCCTAACCTCTTCCCTTACCGCCAGTGCGCGGAAGATCTTTAGCGCTTCGGTGTCGGGGATAAAAATCTCGAAGCCATCCTCGCCGGTGTAGCCGGTGCGGGCCAAAAGCACCTCGGTTTGACCAATCTTGCCGCTGGCTATCGAGTAGTAGGGAAGTGGTTCTAGGTCAACATCCACAAACTCGTTTAGCACGGAAGTTGCCTTGGGTCCCTGAAGGGCTAAAAGCACCCACTGTTCAGACTCGTCGGTTACCTCAACTTCAAAGTGCTCGGCAGCATTTAGAAGCTGAACCAGCACTGCGTGACGATTACCGGCATTTGCGACGATTAGGTACTCGTCAGTTTGGATTCTGTAGACGATCAGGTCGTCAATCACCTTGCCGTCTGCGTTGCAGATCATGGTGTATTTGGCTTTGCCATCTTTCATGCCGCTGAGCTTTGAAACTAGGGCGTAGTCGAGAAGCTCCGCGGCCTCTCCCTTGATGCGGATCTCTCCCATGTGGCTGATGTCAAACAGTCCCGCTGAGTTTCTTACGGCGTGATGCTCGTCCAGGTCAGAGCCATACCGCACGGGCATCTCCCAGCCCCCGAAGTCGGTGAAGGCTGCACCCATACCCTGGTGTTCGTCAAACAGCGGTGTTCTAAGCACAGAACAACCCTAATTGTTATTGCTGGTCAGTTTCTCCGCGAGTAGGCCGTAGCGCTCGGCAGTGAGTCTCACGATCTCCTCGGGCAAACTCGGAGGCTCGGAGACCTTGTCCCAGTTTTTCTCAAGCCAATTGCGGACAATTTGTTTGTCAAAGCTTTGGTCGCGGTTGCCGCTCTCCCACTCTGTCTTGTCCCAGTATCTGGAGCTGTCAGGAGTTAGGACCTCGTCACCGAGGGTGAGCATGTTGGTTCTGGGATCGTTGCCAAACTCGAACTTGGTGTCTGCGAGTATTAGCCCCGCCCTCTCGGCAAGAGAAGAAGCTTTGATGAAGATCTCTATGCTGCTATCTCTCAGCCGCTCCGCCATCTCGCTACCGACGAGGTCAACCACCTGCTCGAAGCTGATGTTCTCGTCCTTTTCGCCGTGGGGCGCTTTGTAGGCGGGGGTAAAAATAGGGTGGGGTAAGCGGTCACCATTTTGGAGTCCCTCAGGCAGCTCAATGCCACAGACCTTGCCAGTCTGAAGATATTCCTTGTGTCCCGAGCCGGACAGATAGCCACGCACCACGCACTCCACCGGGTACATCTCCAGCTTCCGGGCGATTACCGCCCTGTCCCTAACCTGCTCTGGGACCTCGAGTTCGCTAGATAGGTGGTTTGGAATATCCAACCTTTCAAACCACCACGAGCTGACCTCGGTCAGGTTCTTCCCCTTGCCGGGGATGTCAGGGGTGTGGATGTGATCGAAGGCGCTGATGCGGTCGCTTGCGACTATGAGTACCAGGTGAGAAAACTCTTTGTCCTCGGGCTCGAAGAGCTCTCGAACCTTGCCCGAGTAGATGTGCTTGAATCCTGGCAACTCCATCTAGCTAATACCTGCCGCGATGTCGTTGCGATAGTGGCCGCCCTCCAGCGAGATACGGCTAATACCTTCATAGGCAAGGGTCCTCGCCTCCTGGAAACTGTCTCCGCAGCCAACCACCGAGAGCACCCTGCCGACTTTTCCTGCCTTGCAGACCTCTACGTCCTCAATGCTCTGTGCCGACTCGATGCCGGTGACCTCACGGTATTCGACTGTCGCGGTTGGGTAGCCCTCGGAAGCCAGCACCACCGTTACCGCCTTGCGCTTCGAGAACTCAGCTGAGGGGCCAACGTCGAGTTTTCCGGTTGCCGCTCTCATGAGCAGTTCCGCAAGGTTGCTGGTGAGCCTGCGAAGCACAACCTGGGTCTCGGGGTCTCCAAACCTTGCGTTGAACTCAATAACTCTTAGCCCGCGATCGGTAACAATGAGCCCGCAGTAGAGCAGGCCAACAAATTCGGTTCCTCTGCGCGCCAGCTCATGGATTACAGGCTGCGCTACCCGCTCTGTGACCTCATCGACAAAACCCTCTGGGAGCCAGGGGATTGGTGAGTAGGCACCCATGCCACCGGTGTTGGGGCCCTCGTCACCCTCAAAAGCTCGCTTGTAGTCCTGAGCGGGAGATAGCGGCATGACGCTCTTGCCATCAGCCAGGAAGAACAGACTCACCTCTCTGCCGTCTAGGAACTCTTCAACCAGAACTCCACCAGAGATGTAGACGCCGGCATGCTCTAGGGCAGCCGATCTGTCGCCGGTGACGATAACGCCCTTGCCGGCTGCCAGACCATCTGCCTTTACTACATATGGGGCACCAAACTGGTCGAGGGCATTCTCGACCTCCTCCATGGTGGTGCACTGGTGGGCCATGCCGGTTGGTACATCGGCTGCAGCCATTACCTCTTTGGCAAAGTTTTTTGAACCCTCTAGTTGGGCAGCGTCTTGATTGGGCCCAAAGACTGCGACTCCCTGCTCCCTAAGGGCATCTGCCACACCTGCAACCAGTGGAGCCTCTGGGCCGATTACAACCAGGTCCACACGCTCCTCAAGAGCAAGCTTTACCACCTCAAGACGGTCAACCTGATCAACGTCCCGGGTTTCGACCTCTTTGGCTATGCCCTCGTTGCCCGGGGCACAAACTATGTTCTCGGAAGGGGTGCCGGTGCGAATGAGGGACTTTATGATGGCGTGCTCTCTTGCGCCAGAGCCAATGACGAGGATTCTCACTCTCACGAGTTTACCGCCCGAGGATAATTGGCTCATGGGCAAGAAACAGATAGCAGACGATGTGGGCAAATTGGCAATTGCAAATGGCGATGTGCCCATGGCTGTCAGGTATCTGTTGCAGCTGATTGAAAATAGTTCTCCAGGCAGGGCGGTCGAGCTGAGAGTGCCACCCTATGGAGCTATTCAGTGCGTCCAGGGCCTTGATCACCGGCGAGGAACGCCGCCAAATGTGATTGAGATGACTCCGGAAGTATTTCTGTCGCTATGCAAGGGTCAATCTTCTTGGTCATCCGAACTCGAAGCAGGCACCGTTGTTGCCTCGGGCGCCTTGGCGAACGAAGTAGCCAGACTATTTCCGGTGGAGCTCGAAAACTAGCGGTATTCAACGGCGCTCATTGCTGGTTTAATTGGAGCGTGGCCGAGAACGAAGAAATTGAAATCCGCAGAGCACCAAAGGTGCTCCCCTGGATGTTCACCGGCAGTGCTCTCGGTGTTTTGATCGCGGTAGTTATTTTTGCCATTGCACCGGATAACGCCGATGTTCCTCAGAACTTTTTTGGTCTTCTCATGATCGCTCTTGGTTCTTTGGGGCTCGGGCTTGGGGTTTTGGTGGCCATTATCTTTGACCTTGTATCGTCCAGAAGAGCCAAGCGGGCGATAGCCAATAGGGTTACAGAGTGATACGCGGGGACGGGCTTCTAAATCACGACATCATGCCGGGCGAAAAAGGCCCGCAGGACAAATGCGGAGTCTTCGG
>JADHKY010000062.1 GCA_016780945.1 Aquiluna sp.
CTCGGTGGACTGCTCTGAACCCTTGACCTCGATTGGAATCGAGCCAACTGTGTTTGGTGGCACAGAAATCTCCTCAGCCGAGAACGCCTTCACGCCAGCCTCACCGACCCTCTCAATGAGATCAAGCTCGGTGCCATCCTCGCCGCCGACCTCAATCAGAGCGCCAGCACAAACAATTTCAAGATCTGCAGGATCAACCGAAACCTGAAACTCGGAAGCAGCCACCTCTTGAGATGGCGCCTGGGCAGCCGGCAGGAAAACATAGCCCGAAACCACCAGGGCCGGGAGCAGAAGTGCCAGCAGGGCTCTCGCAAAAATCTTCATCGACTCCGCACCCTTCGATAGCCTCGAATGGTCGCCGGCGTTGGGATAGCGAGCAGCAGGTAGGCCGCTAGCAGCGCAAGCTGGGTGTTTACGAAGCCTGAGATCGATAAGTCACTGGAGCTTGCTTGCAGCTCATCGAGCCGATACAGGACTCCGAACTCACTCTCCCCCGAGCTCTGGAGTAAGGCGAGAGTAGAGAGTGAAACCTCTGCCTCTGCGCGAGCTGGGTGGGTGGTAGGTGCGAGCAGGATGAAGTCGACCGATGTGGCCTGCATGAGCTCAGCGACGCCGGCAGAATTACCCGCCACCAGCGACCCAGCAAGCTGAGCGAGGGTCACCGACAACTGGCTTTCTGGCAGGGTGCGCTCATAGAGAAGGTTCACCTCATCCTGAGAGATGCCGTCGCCCCAAACCAGCTCAGCTTGAATGCTCTCGCTGACCTCGAGTTTCAGGGTTCTGGTCATCTGATCCACATCGGCAAATGCGACTACAAGCGCCGGAAGCTGCCGATCCTGAACCGCCGAAACATCGGGCTGACTTGCAAATCCGTATACATAACCGCCAAATGCGCCAATTCCTATGGCGGCAATGGTGGCTAGCGAAGCCGCCAACTTGCCCGTGATCTTGCTCGCAAGGTCGGCGGTTGCAATTAGCCCAAGGATTAGCAGCACAGCGGGCAACTCGGCCAGGCCAGAAATCGGCAGCAGGCTCTGCCCGATTACGACCACACCCGCCAAGACCCAAACCCCTGCTGCCAGCCAGGTCCTCGCAAATACGATGGCGAGTGCCGCGGCTATCGCCGTCAATCCCAGAAGCGCGAGAGACGCTGTCTCTAGCGGAAGGGGCTGAAGCCTCGCTGATGAGGTGACAAGAACAAGCTGAATGTCGATTTCAGCAGCTGCAACCAGCCATGGGAGCAGCAGCGAAAGGCCAGGAAGGCTGAACCAAACCAGAGCGAGCGCCCGTGATGGGCGCATCGCGATCAGCACAACTGACCCCAGCAGCGCCAGCAGAAAAAGAAGCGGCGATGAGATAGCCAGCACAGCTCCAGTGAGGCCTGCCAGGGCCACCCAGCGCCAGCTGCGAGCTGGAGAAAAGGCGTTAGCCGAGCTGACCAATAATCGCGCGGTGAGCATTACAGACACCAGAGCCGTCAGCTCAACAACGCCACCTCTGTGCTGAAGCTCCATCACGAGCGGAGATAGAGCGAGGACAAGGGCTGGCATGATCCGCACCAGCGGCTTTTGGCTGATGGTTCCCAGCAAGAACCATGCCGAGAGATAGACAAGTGCGGGTGCAATGAAGAGGTAGCTGGCCAGTGCCAGCGAGGGCGCTGCTGGTGAGAAAAGAGCAAGCAATAGGTAGAACCAATTAAACGGCTCCGATGGCAGCCCTATCCCGCCAAGATAAGGCTGCAGGGATCCCGCTGTTGAGATCCAGATCGACTCAAAACTCCGGCCTAGCGCCTTGAGATTCTCGCTGCCTATTGGGCTAGAAGGAAACAGCGGGAATGAGGCAACCAGCGGAAGCAGGGCAAACCAAAGAGCTCCAGATGCCAGGATTCCCTTTGCCTCGTCTTGGCTGGCTACCGGTTCATACTCAAAGCGGAGCGAGCGTCGCCTAGCAAGTTGGGCCCTTGTGGCATAAAGCGACCTGGTGGGCGAAAGACTGCCGCTAGCTCTTAGTTGCCTTCTCGCCGCAAAGCGCTTAGGTGCTGTGATCCATGCCCAAAGCCAACCGGTGAGCTGACCATAGATGCGACCTGGGTCTTTGGCCACCAGGTGCTTTGGGATTGATATCAGAAAAGCAAGCGGCAGGAGGAGATAGAGAGGTATCACGAGCGCTAGTGGCAGTGTCGCGGTGGCAAGGTGGATGTGGGCCTTAGCAAGACCCTGTCGCCTGTTGCCACCCACCCAAGACTTTCGGCGCTTCGCAGCCATGGAGAGACCTGCGTGATGCACCCTTGCACTCGCCTCAACAATGACCCGGAATCCGCTTGCTCTTGCCTTCAGGCAGAACTCAAGGTCCTGGGCAAACACCGGAGAGGCGTCGTTTAGGCCCCCGAGCCTTTGCCAGAGCCCCAGTGAAACCAGCAATCCTGCGGTGGAAACCGCGAGGGTGTCTCCAGTCGAGTCGTGTTGACCCTGGTCATACTCTCGACTCACTAGTAAAAATGGTTTTCCGGTCTGAGTGAGTGTGAGGCCCATCTGCTGAATCTCAATGGGCTTTTCCCAGCTGAGCAGCTTTGGTCCAATCACTGCAACTGAAGGAGAGATCTCTGCGGCACGGGCCAAGCGCTCAAGCGCCTGCGGCTCCGGTGCCGAGTCGTCGTGAAGGATCCAGATCCAACTTGGTGAGGTGCCCAGGGCCATGATGCCGGCATCAACTGCCGCACCAAGCTTTATGTCGCCAGGCTGAATGAGAGAAAAGCCGTGGCTTGCAGCGAGTGAAACCGCCTGCTCGTCGCCAGCGGTGTCAACAACGACAACCTGCTGCAACTGGTGGGTTTGATTAGCGAGATCCTGGAGCGTCTTCTCTAGGTATTCGCCTGCGGCATGAGAAACAACAATGGCCGCTACCGAGAGCGAGCTCACGATTTATTAGGCGCGCCTGCGAAGTCTGCGACGCTCGCGCTCTGAAAGACCGCCCCAGATCCCAAAACGCTCATCATTCTTCAAAGCGTATTCGAGGCACTCTGAACGAACGCTGCACTGGGAGCAAATCTTCTTGGCGTCTCTGGTGGAGCCTCCCTTTTCAGGGAAGAAGGCCTCGGGGTCAGTCTGAGCACACAGCGCATCTTCCTGCCATGCAAGTGGGTCTAACTCTGAGTCGTCTCCATAGGCCCGAGCTACCCCCAGCTTGAGCACATCGACAAACCAATTAGCAGGCACTTGACCACGCTGTTCCATGCTGCTTCCCCTCAAAAAGAATTCTGCTGCTGTAATTACACTGTTGTAAGTATGCTCCTGTCAAGTTGAGAGTTTGACCAATCCTGCAAATTGTTTACAAACCTTCAAGGTAGCCTTTAGCTGTGAAAATCCTCGTTATAGGCGGTGCCGGCTACATCGGTGCACACGTTGTCCACGCTGCACAGGCCGCAGGCCACGAGTGCGTTGTCGTCGACAACTTCTCCACAGGCATCAAACAGCGCATCGAAGCCGAGGTCGTGGAGCTAGACATTGCTGCTCCGGATGCCGGCGAAAAGCTCACCAAACTGCTCTCAAGCCAAAAATTCGATTCCGTGATTCACCTGGCGGCCAGGAAACAGGTGGGCGAATCGGTCGAAATACCAGAGCGCTATTTTCTAGACAATATCGGCGGAATGGCAAACCTACTTCTTGCCATGCGAGAGACCAATCACGACTCTCTGGTGTTCTCATCCTCGGCTGCCACCTACGGAATGCCAGATGCAAAGCAGGTGAAAGAGGATGACCCGACCTCACCAATTAACCCCTATGGCCAAACCAAGCTCATCGGAGAGTGGATGGTCCAAAACGCCGCCAATTGGGGCCTTAGAGGTGTGAGCCTGCGCTATTTCAACGTTGCCGGAACTGGAAAAGTGGGCATGGGAGACACTGCTGCGCTAAACCTGATACCAATTGCAATTGGACAGCTCAGGCGCGGTGAGGTTCCCAAGGTCTTTGGTGATGACTACCAAACCCCAGATGGCAGCTGCATCAGAGATTATGTTCACGTCTCAGACCTTGCCCAGGCACACATTGCCGCCGTTGACTACCTGGAGCGAAGCGACAGACCCTTTGACACCTTCAATGTTGGAACTGGTCAAGGGGCATCAGTGTTTGAGGTTTTAAATGCACTCAGGGCAGCCAGCGGCCAAGATTTTGAGATCGAGGTGACCAAGAGACGCGCTGGCGATCCTCCAAGACTGGTTGCAAACGTTGATCGGATTGCTCAAACCCTTGGCTTTAAGACCAAGCACTCACTGGCCGATATCGTCGACTCAGCTTGGAATCTGTAGCAGCTGCCCAACCCTGATGTAGTTGGAATTGTTGATGTCATTTAGCTCAGCAAGAGCTGAAGAGCGAACCCCAAACTTTCTTGCAATCCCCCACAACGTGTCTCCGGATTGCACGCGGTAGGTGACAATCTCCGGTTCTGGTTCGGGTTCTGGCTCTGGCTCTGGAGCTGCGTCAACGCCCAGTGGGATTCTTAGCAGCTGCCCGACCCTGATGTAGTTGGGGTTGGAAATCGAGTTGTACTCCTGAATGGCAGCGGGAGAAACTCCAAACTTGTAGCCAATGCGAAGCATTGTGTCTCCCGACTGCACCCGATACTCAACCACAGATGGCTGCGGTTCTGGTTCTGGCTCGGGAGTCGGCTCGGGCTCTGGCTCTGGTGTTGGCTCTGGCTCAGGCTCCGCTTCGATTGCCTGGCCACCGGGAATCTTCAGTAGCTGCCCGACCCGGATCAGGTTGGGGTTCGAAATGCCATTGAGGGCCTGAAGGCTTGAGACGCTGACCGAGAACCTTGCTGCAATCTTGTTCATGGTGTCGCCTGGAGCCACCCGATATTCGCTTGGAACCTCTGGAGCTGGTTCTGGCTCAGGCTCAGGTGTTGGTTCAGGAGTTGGCTCAGGCTCAGGTGTTGGTGCTGGAGCAGGTGCCGGAGCAGGTGAAGGGCTCTGCTCTGGAGCTGGCTCAGGAATACTTCCACCGAATGTCAGCTGACCGAAGTCGCCGGTTGGAAGTGGGGTCGTTGAAGCAAGCTGAACCTCGTTGGGAGCCTTCGAACCGAGTGGGATCTTTGAGCTGAAGTAGCTTGTCGCCTGGACATACCCCGGTCCATCGCCCCTTAGAGAGGCGAAGTGAGTCCAGTTAGAGATTCTTAGCTTCTTACCATCTTGGATGAAGTAAAGAAGTCCACGTGAGTCTCTGATGAACTGTCCAACAGCGCGCGATGACAGCTCTAGGGCGCTACAGGTTGAGTTATCGAGCGGGTAGGCAGTGCCGGGGAAGTGGCTAGCTGCCTCTGCCGAAATCGGGTAGAGCACACCGCCATCGAGCAGGTAGGTCTCGGCATTGCACTGAACCTTGATTGAGTTGAAGCCAGTTCTAGTCTCTAACTTGCCCAGCTCGCTCTTGGTGAAGGTGAAGGTCTTGGAGTCTGAGACGCTCTTAGCCTGCGAGGAGGAGGCCAGTTGAATCTTGCTGGTTAGGCCATCCACCAGGTAGAGAGTCGAGCTGCCAGCTGCCTTGACTATTGAGCCCGGAGCCATTGCAAGGCCAACGCTCTCAACCGTGTTGATTGCAGATTGCGGCAGGATGACGGTGCTTGGCTGGTCAATGAGACCCAAGAACCTGTTCGTCATGTCGGCGGTAGTGGAGATTCTGCGCTCTGCAGCGTCCACGAAGTAGGCGAGTTTGTTGCCCTCCGAGGTCACAACAGCTGGGGTCGCAAGCTCGGCTTCGACTGTTGGGAAGGCGTCAATCAAGCTCTGCGTCAGCGGCACCACATAGTCAGTCCACTCGGCAGGGTCAGTGACCTTCAGCTTGCCCTCGGCTGTAATCACGTAGGTATCGCCGGCTGGGCTTGAAACGAAGCCGCGAATTGTCTCTGGATGCATGGTTGAGGCAACCGCCTGCAACTCCATGGTCACACCGGTCTGGGTAAACCAGCGCGAGAGGTTAGTTGCCCCCAGCAGGCTGGCCACAAACCGATAGGTCTTGCCTCCGGAGGCAATGAGCATGTCATTGGTTCCGGTTAGGCCAAACATCACAAGCTCTGACGCCAGGGCGCTTCCTGGTTGAACGGTGGTGATTTGCTCGATGGTCATCGAGACCGTTGCTGAGTTTTCTGCTCCGACCGTGCTCAGTGCCAGAGGGTCAACGACCACTCGTGAGCTTGCGTTTTCAATCCAATACCGGGTTCCATCTGGCTGCTCAATGAGCCTGGAGAGCACTCCCCCATCTTGGAACTGGGTGAGCTGGAGTGAGGTGAGGCCAACTGCCAGGTTGCAGTCCTGGCCAAACTGATTAGCTACCTGGCAGTCATTGATTGCGTACTTATGCGAGTCGACTAAAAGGTAGCGCTGCTGGGTGCTCAGATCTATTGCAATCTGGCCCATGTCCCCGGAGCTTTCAAAGCTGTCGAGGTAAGGCTGAGAAATCTCGCCGAGTGGTCCAAGTGGGGCAAGAGAAGCCAAAACTCGTGCGTCTGTAACGCG
>JADHKY010000063.1 GCA_016780945.1 Aquiluna sp.
AGATTGAGCCGGGGGCAACTGTGGGGAGGCCGGCAATTGCCGATGCGCTGGTGGCACTTGGCATCGTGCCCACGCGCTCGGATGCCTTTACCTCGATACTCCACCGCACAAGTCCCTATTACGTTTCGGATCACTCGCTTGACACCGCTCAGGCCATCGGGCTCATCAGGCGTGCAGGGGGAGTGTCGGTCATGGCACATCCGCTAATTGACTTCCCGGCGGGCGCCTCTGAGCTCGACCTCCCGACCGAACACTTCGAGGCACTAATTGCGGCGGGACTTGATGGCGTCGAGGTAAACCACAGATCGGTGCCAGATTTTGCTAGAAGGTGGCTCACAGATCTAGCTCAAAAGCACAACCTGATTCAGACCGGTTCGTCTGACTATCACGGGCTGGGTGCGAAAGAGAACCTATTGGCCGAGAACACAACCGAGAAAGAGATGCTTGAGCGAATAATCGATCAGGCAGAAGGCTTCGAAGCGCCCCTGTAGTTTCTGCGGCGCTCGCGGTTGCGCGGGGGCTGACTCTTCTCCTGAGACTGCGGCTTTGAGCGCCTCTCAGGCTGACTCTTTTCTTTTGGCTGGGCAGTAGATGCGCGCAGCCTGCCCTTGGTTCCCGCTGGGATGCCGAGGTCTTCAAAAAGGTGCTTCGAAGAAGAATAGGTCTCCACAGGCTCTGGCTTACCGAGCTCTAGCTCACGGTCGATGTGGGTCCAACGAGCAAGGTCTGCCCAGTCCACAAAAGTAACCGCGACACCGAGCTTGCCAGCCCTACCGGTTCGACCGGTGCGGTGCAGATAGGCCTTCTCATCCTCGGGAACCGAATAGTTGATGACGTGCGTCACATCGTCAACGTCAATACCTCTCGCCGCAACTTCAGTAGCGACCAGGACATCCTTTTTGCCGGAGCGGAAAGCAGCCATGGACTTCTCCCTGGCAACCTGAGCCATGTCTCCGTGCAAAGGAGCGGCGTTGAAGCCGCGATCGACGAGTTCCTCGGCGAGCTTCGCGCTGAGGCGTTTGGTGCGAACAAAGATGACGGTCTTGCCGCGACCCTCAGCCTGCAGGATTCTCCCGAGCACCTCGTCCTTGTCCAGTGCGTGGGCACGGTAGACGACCTGCTTGATGTCGGCCTTGGTCTTACCCTCGTCTGGGTCGCTCGCGCGAATGTGGATTGGCTTGCGCTGGTAGCGACGAGCGAGCGAGAGAATCTGGGCTGGCATGGTCGCAGAGAAGAGTAGGGTCTGACGCTCTGGGGGCAGCAGCGCAAACATCTTCTCGATGTCTGGAAGGAAGCCCAGGTCGAGCATTTCATCGGCCTCATCGAGAACCAGGTAGGTAATAGCCGAGAGGTTGATCAGCTTCTGCTTGTGAAGGTCCAAAAGACGGCCGGGGGTGCCGACGACGACGTCTGCTCCCTTGCCGAGCTCTTCGATCTGACTCTCATAGGACTTGCCACCGTAGATCTCAACAACTCTGGTGGTGCGGTTCATTGATGCAAGCCTGAGATCCTCTGTCACCTGCAGGGCGAGCTCTCGGGTCGGAACTACCACCAGTCCTCTTGCTAGGTGCTGAGGGTTAGGACCAAGCATCTGAAGCATCGGAAGTCCAAAGCCAAAGGTTTTACCGGTTCCAGTCTTTGCCTGGCCGATCAGATCGACTCCAGATAACGCAAGCGGAATGGCTTGTTGCTGAATTGGGAATGGTTGTGTGATGGATTTGGAATCTAATGCGTCACAGATGTCTTCATCTATGCCCAGGTTTCTAAAGTTCAAGTACTTCTCCAGTATGTAATGACCGCATCTCAACCTTGAGAATGGCTCCGCCTATAAACTTGCTGCATGCTGGATTGGATTAGACGGATCAGGAAGGTCTCTCAGACCCTAACCCTGCCCTCTCGCGATGCCTCAGCGGGCCGCAGTCAGTCCCAGCTTAACCCAGCGAAGCTAATTCCCGCTACAGAAGTATTTTTCTCTCAGCTAATTCAGCAGCACTTTCTAATTTCCGATCTTCTTACCGACGACTCCAAAGACTCACCAAGTGAGGGGTTCGCCTCTCAGCAACGTCAGATAGCAGCTAGCTACTTAGAGCGTGGCAAGGAGCTGGAGGACCAACTTCTCAAGCTCGGCAGTAGTTACATGGAGCTGCAGCAGGACATGCGCGATCGCCTGGACGCTCTCGTCGAGCGCACCGAGGGCTATGGCTGGCACGAGGATTTGATGCGCATCTACATTGTCTTTGGACTTCTGGAGGATTGCCAGCTTCGGGTTGCCAAGGGACTGACCGCGGCCAGGCGGGTTCGAGTAGAGGCGATGCTCTCGGATAACTCACTGATGGATTTTTGTGAGCAGGCGCTTTCAAGGTCTATTGCAGACAACCCGTCTTTGGCCAATGACTTAGCTCTATTCGGGCGGGCTATTGTTGCCGATGCCCTTCTCGAGGTCAGAGACATGGTTAGTTTTGAGGCTCTAAATCTCGGCAAGAGCGAAGACGTAGTCTCGCTCACTCGTGAGCAGTTCAAGCTGCTTGAGCCGCTCACGTCCGAACTGATATCGCAGCACACGCTGCGGATGGATGCTCTTGGCCTTACCGCCTAGCGGCGGCTCGAATAGCCTCTAGCTCAGCTTCTTCCTGCTTTTTCCTGGTTGCCTCGATGGCCCTGGTGCCAAACCACGCAGCAAGCGGCATGGCGATCATCACGATGAACCAGATCCAAGCCTCGTCGTAATGGAAACCTATCCAGGTAAGAGTCAGCCAAGCTCCCGCTCCAGAAACAAGCGCGATTCCGGCTGGAACCAGCTTGCCGTAGTGCTCACTTGGCGGAAAAACAAACGGGGCAACCAGCGCAAGTATGGCTGCGTAGGCGATGACTACCAGGATCTCCATTAGGCGATGAAACCTACCCTTCGACCCTCTTCGGCACCGATCTCGACATAGGCGATACTGCTGGATGGAACCAAAATCAACTTGCCCTTGTTGTCAGTCAGCTTGAGCATCGAGCCGCTCAGTGCCTCGTCGACCAGAGCGGTCAGAGCCTTGGCGTCCTGGTCAGACTCGAAGCTAATGTCTCTGCCGTTTTCCTTGATGCCGATTCTGATTTCCACGTTTCTCCTAAGAACTTTGTTCTATAGGTTACGACAACAACAATGTCACCTCGGCCAATTAGGTTGTTCCCATGAACAGCTTCGCCGCTTTTGCAGATTCTCAGACCCACGACCTGCGCGTCCCCATGGGTCTTGAGAGTCTTGATCTTGCAACATCGGCCGCAATAATCGGAGCTCCGCTCACCGGCAAGACCTCTGCGCTTCGCCATATTGTGGGACGCCTCGAGGCAAACGGGACAGCGCCTTCTGAGATTCTCGTGCTGACGCCCTCGCGCATGGCAGCGGCGATACTGAGGGACCAAATCGCACTTGATTCGAATCAGTCCAGTGAAAGCCCTCGAGCAAGGTCGGTTTCCTCGGTTGCCTTCGAAGTTTTGAGCGCAAAAGCTCCAATTCGCTTGCTCTCTGGTGCTCACCAGCAGACCCTGCTGCAGCGGCTGGTCTCCGATCGACTAACTGCAACGAAAGCCTCGGAGTGGAAACTAAGCGTGGAGAGCCTCGAGCTGGAGGGTTTTGTTCAAGAGCTTCGCGACCTTCTGGCGGTGATCATCGAAAGTGGCCTGAGTAAAAAGCAACTTCAGGAGCTTCAGGCGGAATTTCCTAAGCTCCGGCTCGGGCCAGCCATTGAGCTTCTTGAGCCCTACCGCGAACACCTTGGGCTTGAGGGTCTGGTCGACAGCTCTCAACTTGCCGTGTCGGCGGCAGCCGAAAATCTTGCGGAGCTGCCGCACCGCTTCCTCTTGGTGGATGACGCACATAATCTCTCTGCGGGCCAGCTGAGACTGGTACAGGCCCTTGCAAGCGATCGAGTGCTGTTTGTTTTTGGTGATCCAGATGTTGCCACCTTAGGATTTCGCAATTCCTCAAGTGCTCAGTTTTTGGAGCTCGCGAAACATCGTGAGGCTATTCAGATCTTTCTTGAGCCTGAGGGCTCAGCCAGTTGCGCGAAGAGCCTAATGAGCGCGCTCTCATCGAGAATCCCAGCCTCCGGGCCCGTTCGTCACCGCCCTCGACCAAATGCCACTGCCGATTCTGTCTTGGCGATGAAATTTGACAACCTAATTGCCGAGACTGATTTTCTTGCCGCAGAGCTTCGCAAAAGCCGGCTGACAAAGCACATCGACTGGTCAGAGATGTTGGTGGTGGGAAGAACCAGGGTTCAGCTGGAACAGCTATCGAGGGAGTTGAGCGCTCGAGGGGTACCGGTCAGGATTCAGGGTGTTCAGCGGCCCCTTAGAGACCAGAGCATGGCAAGGGCACTACTGCTATTTATGCGCCTGGCTCTTGATGGCCTGGATGGTAAAGCCATCCTCGAGCTAATTGGCTCCCCTCTAGTCGGCCTTGATTCACTGGCCCAGCGAAGAGCTCTCAGACAACTTGCCAACCTAGAGGAGCTCTCGGCTCTAACCCGAAATGAAATGCTTGAAAAAGTCTTCGCTGCCGAGTTTGAGGCTATTGAGTTGCCGGCAAGATTGCGGCAACTCAGGGATGCGGTATGGGCAGTTAGGCAGCTTGCTAATCCGGGAGCGCACCAAGTGGTTTCAATCGGGTTTTCGCTAGCCGATTCAAGACTGGCCGAGTTATCGCGAGGTTCCGGTGCGACCGCTCTGGCTGCTAATCGTTCGCTCGATGCGGCCCTTGAGCTTTTCGCAGCGGCTCAGCGTTGGGACGAGAGGGAGCTGGGAAGCCCATTGAGCTTTGCTCAGTTGCAACTTGAACTTGGGGTGCCCGAGGACTCGCTTGCTCCGATTGGCACCAAACCAGCTGTGGTGCTTGCAACCCCAGCTCAGATCTCAAAAAGCTACAAGCTGGTCGCGATGCCTCGCTTGCAGGAGGGCATTTGGCCCAACCTGACACCAAGAAACTCGCTCCTTGGAGCAACGTCACTTCAAGCCTTTCTTGTGGGAAGGCAGGAGTCTCCTCAGACTCCGGCCAGGAGCGAACTTGCAGACGAGCTAAGGATGTTCTACCGAGCCTGCGGGAGCGCAACCGAGCAGTTGCTCCTGAGCGCAATTGAAGACGAGACAGAGCAGCCCAGCCAGTTCTTCCAAATGGCAAAGCTGGAACCCGAACTGAATCGCGAGAGCATCGACTTTGATCTGAGGCGAGTGGTGGGGAGGCTTCGCAGACGTCTATATCACGGGGACGAGAGCGCTGCTGCAACGCTTGCCGCGATGGCCCTTGCGGGTCTACCGGGAGCACATCCAGAGAACTGGCAGGGGCTACTTCCGCTAAGTCGCGAGGACGGCATCGCCGCCAGTGACATTCGGGTTAGTGCCTCAAAGTTTGAAAGTTTTGAACAGTGTCCGCTGCACTGGTTTATCTCTAGCTTCGGGGGAGACCAGGGCGGTTTCCAGGCCTCGGTGGGAACTTTGTTGCACGCAGCCTTGGAGGCCGCCTCGAGCGGAGCCGACCCAGCGGACTTTGTCGACCAGAGCTGGCACACGGTCGAGTTTGAGTCCGAGTGGCTAGCCAATAAATCTCGCAGGGAAGCGGCGCAGATGGCGGGGTTGATCTCTGAGTACCTGGCTTCCTCGGCGGAGCTGGTAGCAGCCGAAAAAGGATTCCGAGTAACAATTGGCTCACTTCAGGTGAGCGGACGGATCGACCGCATCGAAAGAAGCGAACAGGGTCTCGAGGCTGTGGACCTCAAGACCGGGAAGAAAATGCCAAGCCAGGCCGAAATGGCTAGTCACCGGCAGCTTGCCATCTACCAACTGGCAATTGAGTCCACCTATGACGAGAAACCTGCTGGAGGCCGTTTAGTTTCAGTCGGTTCAAATAAGGTCAAAACTCTTGCGCAGCCAGCGCTCAGTCAGGAACTGCGGGATGAACTAACCGAGGTTGCGGGAGCGATCCAGGGACAACTCGAGAACGGTTTGTTCACTGCGCGGTTTGATGAGCACTGCGAGAAAAACGGCAGCTGTCAGCTCTTGATTGGCCGGGTGATAACAGGTGGCTAGAGTCAGCGCAGATCAGGTTTTCGAGCTCGTATCTGGCAACAAGCTCACGGTGGAGCAGCGCGCAATCGTCGAGCAGAGCTCGCTTCAGGAGCCAACCCTCGTAATCGCCGGAGCTGGATCGGGCAAGACCGAGCTCATGATGATCAGAATCTTGTATTTGGTGGCCAACTCCTTTGCTCGGCCTGATCAAATTCTCGGACTCACCTTTACCAAAAAGGCTGCGGCAGAACTCTCATCGAGGGTTCAGCATGGGCTAATCAAGCTCAGGGAGTCAAGCCTTTGGCCCAAAGATCTCGAGGAAGACT
>JADHKY010000064.1 GCA_016780945.1 Aquiluna sp.
TGTTTCTGTGGCGGCATTCACTCCGCTGCACCTGGCAAGAGTGTTTGGGCACTAGGGGGTAGTCATGGCTGTAGTTATCGAAACTCCTAACTCCCCGAGAACTCGCAAGCAGGCGAACTGGGAGAAGTACGGCTGGCTCTTCATGCGCGTCTCTGGTCCGCTGCTAATTGTCTTGATCTTCACTCACCTGGTCGTAAACCTTGTGGTTGGCGATGGAATCAAAGCCATCGACTTTGCTTTTGTGGCAGG
Source organism: Aquiluna sp. (assembly GCA_016780945.1). Lineage (GTDB taxonomy): Bacteria > Actinomycetota > Actinomycetes > Actinomycetales > Microbacteriaceae > Aquiluna. The sequence goes on from JADHKY010000064.1 coordinate 250, forward strand.
TAAGTGGGCTGATCCGTTCTGGCAGGTCTGGGACATGGCGATGCTCTGGTTGGCATTGATTCATGGCACCAACGGCATGCGCACCATCGTCAATGACTACGTTGAAAAAGAAGCCCTGCGTAAGGGTCTTGTGACCACGCTCTGGGCGGTCGGTGGGCTACTAATCATGCTGGGAACACTAGTTATTTTCACCTTCGATCCATGCCCCGCGGGAGCCGCAGCAGAGCTGCTCCCCTCATTCTGCCCAGCGAACTAAAGAGGAACTTTTTTTGAGCTCTAGCGACAACATCACCTATCACTCCCACGACGTCATCATCGTTGGTGCCGGTGGAGCTGGCATGCGCGCCGCAATTGAGGCGGGCAGCGAGGCAAGTGTCGCTGTGATCTCGAAGCTGTTCCCGACACGCAGCCACACCGGCGCCGCTCAGGGCGGCATGGCGGCGGCTCTTGCAAACGTCGAGGAGGACAGCTGGGAGTGGCACACCTTCGACACCGTAAAAGGTGGCGACTACCTTGTTGATCAGGATGCCGCAGAGATCCTCGCCAAGGAGTCTGTCCAGGCGGTAATTGACCTAGAGAACATGGGCTTGCCTTTCAACAGAACTCCTGACGGCAAGATCGACCAGCGAAGGTTTGGTGGTCACACCAGAGACCACGGCAAGGCTCCAGTTAGAAGAAGCTGCTACGCAGCTGACCGCACCGGCCACATGATTCTGCAGACCCTCTACCAAACCTGCGTCAAGCTCGGCATCGAGTTCTACAACGAGTTCTATGTTCTGGACCTGGTAATGAACGATGGAAAGCCAGCGGGTGTTGTTGCCTACGAGCTGGCTACCGGCGAGATTCACGTTTTTGCGGGCAAGTCCATCGTGTTTGCAACCGGCGGCTTCGGAAAGATCTACAAGACCACCTCCAACGCCCACACCCTCACAGGTGATGGCGTCGCGATTGCCTTCCGCAGGGGCATCCCACTGGAGGACATGGAGTTCTACCAATTCCACCCAACCGGCCTTGCAGGTCTCGGCATTTTGCTCAGTGAGGCTGCTAGAGGTGAGGGTGGCATTCTCAGAAACGCCTCCGGCGAGAGGTTCATGGAGCGTTACGCACCAACAATTAAGGACCTTGCGCCAAGAGACATGGTGGCAAGGGCTATGGCGAATGAGGTTCGCGAGGGACGCGGTGCAGGTCCAAACAAGGATTACGTGCTGCTGGATCTGACTCACCTGGAGCCTGCCGTAATCGATGCCAAGCTTCCTGACATTACCGAGTTTGCGAGGACCTACCTAGGTGTGGAGCCCTACACCGAACCGGTGCCGGTGTTCCCGACTGCTCACTATGCAATGGGCGGCATCCCCACCAACATCAAGGCAGAAGTGCTCAGCGACAACGACACCGTTATACCTGGACTCTATGCCGCCGGGGAGTGTGCCTGTGTATCAGTTCACGGAGCCAACCGACTGGGTACTAACTCGCTTCTAGACATCAACGTCTTTGGCAAGCGGGCTGGCAAATATTCCGTGGAGTACGCCAAGACTGCAAAGCAGGTCCCGATGCCTGAGGATGCTGCAAAGGATGTACTCGAGCTGTTGCAAAAGGTAAGAAACGCCAAGGGCAAGGAGAAAGTAGCTCAGCTTCGCAAGGAGCTGCAGGAGACCATGGACAAAAACGCTCAGGTGTTTAGAACCGAAGAGACTCTAAACGAGGCGCTAGCAAAGATTGCCGAGCTGAGAAAGCGCTACGAGAAGATCTCGGTTCAAGACCAGGGCAAAAGGTTCAATACCGATTTGCTAGAGGCAGTCGAACTGGGCTTCCTGCTAGATCTTGCAGAGGTAACAGTCATCACCTGTCGCGAGCGCCGCGAGAGCAGGGGTGCCCACCTGCGCGAGGACTACACCGAGCGAAACGACAAGAAGTTCATGGTTCACTCGATGGCCTATAAGCAGAACAAGATTGACAAGAAGACCGGGATCGACATCAAGGTGGATTGGAAGCCCGTCGTCATCACCAACTACCAGCCAATGGAGCGTAAGTACTAATGGATAAGGCAATCGCTGAGGTAGCGAGCTTCACCGTCACCATAATGATCAGAAGGTTTGATCCAGAGGTTGACCAGGAGCCTAAGTGGGTTGACTACGACGTAGAGATGTTTGGCACCGATCGCGTGCTAGATGCCCTCCACAAGATCAAGTGGGAAATCGATGGCTCGCTCACCTTCCGTCGCTCCTGCGCCCACGGCGTCTGCGGCTCAGACGCGATGCGCATCAACGGTCGGAACCGTCTTGCCTGCAAGACTCTGATCAAAGACCTAGACATTTCTAACCCCATTTACATCGAGCCAATCAAGGGGCTTCCAGTTGAGAAGGACTTGATTGTCAACATGGAGCCCTTCTACCAGGCCTACCGCGACATCAACCCATTCTTGATGGCATCCGATACTCCCACCAAGGAGAGGCTGCAGTCCCCAGAGGACCGGGCTCGCTACGACGACACCACCAAGTGCATCCTGTGTGCTGCCTGCACCACGAGCTGCCCTGTGTTCTGGACCGACGGTCAGTACTTCGGTCCGGCCGCAATCGTCAATGCCCACAGATTCATCTTCGACTCCCGTGACGAGGGTGCTCAGGTGAGAATCGACATCCTGAACGACAAAGAGGGGGTCTGGCGCTGCCGCACCACCTTTAACTGCACCGAGGCCTGCCCCAGGGGCATCGAGGTTACCAAGGCAATTGCCGAGGTGAAGCAGGCTATTTTGCGGGGAAGACCCTAAGCAGCTTTTTTGTTGGACAGGCTATGCCCGTAACAAGAAGAACCGTCGTCGCCTCCGGTATTGCCGCGACCGGCATGGTTACCCTGGCAGCTTGTGCCGCTGAGGTCGAACCAGAGCCAGTAGAAACTACTCCACCCTCGGCAACCGTAGATGAGGCTCCTCAAGAGCTTGCCGGTGAGATCCTGCTCGGATCCACCTCAGACGTGATGGTCGGCTCCGGCACCAAGTTCATGGTGGACGAGAGCCTGACGATTCTGGTAACTCAGCCAAAAGAAGGTGTCTTTAGGGCATTCTCCGCAAAGTGCACCCACGCAGGTTGCATTGTCACCGGCATTCGCGACGATGAGATCGCCTGCGGCTGTCACGGAGCAAGGTTTAACCCAGATAGCGGAGAGCCAGTTGCGGGGCCTGCGAAGAGCCCGCTGGGGAAAATTCAGCTAGAAGTGCGGGGCAGTGACCTCTATGCATTGATCTAGCTCCTAAGTTAGTTCCGTGCTCACTCTCGCAACCGTAAACGTAAATGGCATCAGGGCCGCAGCCCGCAAGGGAATGGATGGATGGCTACAAGAAGCTAAGCCCGACATTCTCTGCCTTCAGGAGGTTCGTGCCCCGGGCGAGGAGCTTCGAAAGCTAGCGGAGGAAGAGGGTCCACTTAGTGGAAGCTGGAGCATCTTTGACCAGGAGGCTAGCGCGAAGGGAAGAGCTGGGGTGGCAGTTCTCACCACAGCCAAGGTTCTAGACCACCGCACAGACATCGGACCGGAGGAGTTCGACTCTCTGGGTCGCTGGTTGGAAACCGACATCGAGACCAAAAGTGGCACTCTCACAGTCGTGAGCTGCTATGTCCACTCCGGAGAGGCCGACACTCCAAAACAGGTTGAGAAGTACAAGTTCTTGGATGCAATGCGGGAGCGCATGGCAGAGCTTATGGCCTCGCAAAAACTCGCGGTAATTGTCGGAGATCTAAACGTCGGTCACACAGAACTGGACATAAAGAACTGGAAAGGCAATCTCAAATCTGCCGGCTTCCTGCCCCAGGAGCGCGCCTACTTTGACGATTTTGCAAATCAGGGCTGGGTTGACATGGGAAGAGCCGCCCACCCCGGTGTCCCCGGCCCCTACACCTGGTGGTCATATCGCGGCAAGGCCTTCGATACCGATGCGGGTTGGCGGATTGATTATCAGCTTGCTACCCCTGAGCTTGCGAAGCTGGGGCAGAATTATCGAGTAGACAGGGCGCCAAGCTATGACGCCCGCTGGAGCGACCACTCACCCGTGGTTGTTGACTACGATCTTTAGGAGAAGTTGTGGCGAAACCAAATTTGCTAAGTGGCATGCAGCCATCCGCCTCATCGCTCCACCTCGGCAACTACTTAGGCGCTCTCAGGCAGTGGGTGGCAATGCAGGAAACCCACAACGCCTACTACGTCATAGTTGACCTTCACGCCATCACGGTCCCGCAGGATCCAAAAGAGCTACTTGAAAACACTCGAAGGACCGCCGCCCAATACATAGCAGCCGGACTGGATCCGCAGCGGGCGACTTTGTTTGTGCAGTCACATGTTCCAGCTCACGCCCAGCTGGCCTGGGTGTTGAACTGCATCACCGGTTTTGGTGAAGCATCTAGAATGACCCAGTTCAAGGACAAGAGCCAAAAGGGTGGTGTGGAGGTTAGCTCAGTTGGGCTCTTCACCTACCCAATCCTGCAAGCCGCAGACATCCTGCTCTATAGGCCCAAGAGTGTTCCAGTGGGCGAAGACCAGAGGCAACATTTAGAGCTCACTAGAGACCTTGCAATGCGCTTCAACAGCCGCTTTGGTAAGACCTTCGAGGTTCCCGAGGCGCATATTCTCAAAGAGACCGCAAAGATCTTTGACCTCCAAGATCCGACCGCCAAGATGTCCAAGTCAACCCATGACCCCAAGGGGCTTATCAACCTAATGGACGAGCCCGCTCAGATCACAAAGAAGATCAAGAGCGCGATGACAGACACTGACGGTGAGATTCGTTTTGACAGGGAAGCGAAGCCTGGAGTCTCAAACCTCTTAGGCATCTTCGCCGCTGTCACCGGAAAGAGCATGGAGAGTATCGAGACAGAGTTTGCCGGCAAGGGCTATGGAGATCTCAAGGGGGCTGTTGCCGATGCGGTGGTCGCTCTTACCGAACCTATGCAGGCCAGAACCAAAGAGCTTCTTAGCGACAGCGCGGAGCTGGATAGGCTGCTCGCGCTCGGAGCTGAAAAGGCGAGCGAAATAGCCGAACAAACCCTTGCGGATGTGTATCAGAAGCTCGGCTTCATCCCCAGGCGCTGAGGAATTTATCAGCCCAAAAGAGTATTGTTCTAAATAAGCACAGTTCTTCGGGGTCAGTGAAATTCTGAACCGGCGGTTATAGTCCGCGACCCGACTGGGAACTCCGCAGCCAGCGGTTAGACCCCAGGCGGTTGAATCGGTGAAACTCCGATACCGACGGTAAAGTCCGGATGGGAGAAGAACTCGGGATGCTTCGCGCTCCCGTATTCCCTGCCCTGTCCTGCGCTTAGAAAGAGGGCAGGATGACAAGCCAATTCGATGCGGCAATGCACCGCGCGCTTGAGCTTGCCCTGCTCGGTCCAATCCAGGGGGTAAATCCTCAGGTGGGAGCGGTGATACTGAACGCGGACAACGAGATTGTTGCTGAGGGCTACCACCAAGGTTCCGGGACCAACCACGCCGAGGTCATGGCCATCAGCGCCCTCAAGGAAAAACTTGGAGTCAGCACTTTTCCCGCTGGCCACACAGCAGTGGTGACATTGGAACCCTGCAACCACACCGGCAAAACCGGACCCTGCTCGAAAGCGCTTCTAGAAGCAGGTATTAGCCGAGTTGTCTACGCAGTTGCCGATCCAGGTCAGGACTCCGGTGGTGGTGGAGAGTTTCTGCGCCAGTCAGGTGTCGAGGAAGTCGCGGGAGTTTGCGAGGCAGAAGCCGAGGAACAGGGGCGCATCTGGCTCACTGCAAATCGGCTTGGTAGACCTTTCGTGACTCTGAAGTGGGCAAGCAGCCTTGATGGCAGGAGTGCCGCAAGCGACGGCACTAGCAAATGGATTTCAGGAGAGCAGTCACGCTCTGATGGCCACCTCAGAAGAAGTGAGGTTGATGCCATCTTGGTCGGCACCGGCACCGTGCTTGCCGATGACCCTGAGCTGACTGCCCGCATCGCAGACGGCGGCTACTTCCAGCACCAGCCGCTCAGGGTCATCATTGGCGAGCGGGAGCTTCCCGACACCTTGCGTGTTTTCAACGACAAGGCCGAGACCCTGCACCTCAAGACCAGA
>JADHKY010000065.1 GCA_016780945.1 Aquiluna sp.
GTGTGTGCTGCTCATATAGAGCCACAGGGCAGCCCACGTGGGTGCAGATTTTGGAGTAGGCGACGATTCCGTCATAACTCCAGTTGGCCTTTTCTGGGTCTTCTTTTAGGTCGCCTGGATTGACGCGCACCAAAAGAACCGCAGCCTTGGCTTTTTCCTCCAGTTTGTGCTCTTCCAAGTCCTTGAGCCCCTCGGGGATGACGTGGAAGACAGATCCGATTGTTACCTCGGAAGCCTTGATTGGGATGCCGGTTGGGTCCTTGGTGAGCCTCGTGCCGGCACGCCACATGGTGTGCTTGAGAGTGTCACCGACCTGCGGGCCTAGATCGCCAAAGATCACTACCGCTGGGATAGGGAAGAATGCCAGCGCACCGTAGAGCGTCCTTCGAATCAGCTTTCTTCTAGTAAAGCCAGACTCTCCGTCCGCGAGTTTTACAATTTCGATGGCCTTGGCGCGCGCCTCGTCGGAGCTGCGAGCGGGGTGGCGGGACTCCGAAATCTCATTGTCAGGCATCAGCGTCTTAGCCCAGTGAACCGCACCAAAACCGATTCCAAGCAGCGACAGCGCCATGCCAATGCCCATCCAGAAAGCATTGTTGCGAGTTGCAGACAGGTCACCACCGACAATGGGGAAAGCCACGAAGCCCCAAACCGCAATGATCGCGCCCACGATGGAGACAAGGAACATGAATGAGATTTGACGCTCGGCGGTCTTTGCGTGCTTTTCGCTCTTGTCCGTCATTCGGACGCGATGGGGCTCAATTCCGGGGTCAGAAATCGGGCGCTCTATATTGGTGGCGCTGCCTGAGTCGTACTTCTGCACTTCACTCATTAGTTAGCCTTCGCTCCCAACCAGACCGTAATTGCGATTATGAAGCCTAACCCGAAAATCCAGGTAAATAATCCCTCGGCCACTGGACCAATCGAACCAAGCTCGAAGCCACCGACAGAGCCGTTTTCCTCGACGTACTTGAGGTAGGTGATGATGTCTTTCTTGTCCTCAGGGGTCAGGTTGGCATCGTTGAATACCGGCATGTTCTGGGGACCGGTAACCATGGCCTCATAAATGTGCTTTTCCGTAACTCCGTCCAGTGCCGGGGCAAACTTACCCTCGGTTAGCGCTCCACCGGCACCAACAGCGTTGTGGCACATTGCGCAGTTGATGCGGAACAGCTCGCCACCGTGGGTTGGGTCACCGTCAGTCCTGAGGTACTCCTCGGGCGGAATAGCGGGCCCGGGGGCTAGGGAAGCTACGTAGGCAGCCATTGCAGCAATCTGCTCCTCAGTGAACTGAACAGGCTTCTTATATAGCTGTGGTCCAGAGGCCTGACCCGGCATGCGGCCGGTTCCAACCTGGAAGTCAACAGAGGCTGCGCCAACACCAATCAGGCTAGGCCCTCCGATTGCACCCTCACCATTGTTTCCGTGGCAGGATGCGCAGTTAGCCAAAAATAGCTTGCGACCCTCTTCAACTTGCTCAGGTGAGCCAAACTCTGCTTCGAAAGTCTGGGTCGCAGCTGCGTAACCTCCACCGGACAGGATGAGTCCAAGGAAGATCACGACGCCAAGAGCCCAGGGGCGACGACGCATTGGCTTCTGAGGGTTCAAATTGCTCTCCATCTTCGATTACTTCAGCACGTAGACAACTAGGAAAAGGCCAATCCAGACAACGTCCACAAAGTGCCAGTAGTACGAGGTAACGATCGCACTGGTTGCTTCGCGGTGTCCGAAATTTTTCGCGGCATAGGCTCTACCGATAACTAGCAGGAAGGCGATAAGGCCTCCTGTTACGTGCAGCGCGTGGAAGCCGGTGGTTATGTAAAAGGCAGAGCCGTAGGAGTTGCTGCTCAGGGTGACACCCTCGGCAACAAGCTGCGCATACTCCCAAACCTGGCCGGCAACAAACACTGAACCCATGAGGTAGGTGAGGAAGAACCACTCGACCATTCCCCACTTGGCGGGGGAGAGACCTGTTCTACGAGCCTGCATGCGCTCGGCGGCAAAGACTCCGAACTGTGCCGTAAACGAGCTTGCGACCAGGATTAGCGTGTTTGCCAGCGCAAAGGGCACATTCAAAATTTGGGTGTCATTTGCCCACAAATCAGGGGCGCCAGCTCTGAGCGAGAAGTACATCGCGAATAGGCCAGCAAAGAACATAACCTCGCTGCCAAGCCAAACAATCGTGCCAACGCTTGTCGCGTTTGGCCGCTGAATGGTCATAGGTCCAGCTGAAGAGGTTGTTGACATGCCTAAATTATAACCGCTACCTGTCCTCAAAGAGGCCTTGCGAAGCCAAAGTTCTCCAAATATTCGCCCGATGCATTGGTTTTTTTCGGCGTTACACTTCCCTTATGACTCAGAGCAGCTGGCCGTCCGTACTAAGCACCCTTTTGGCGGGGGAGAACCTCTCGCGAGAGGGTGCAAGCTGGGCCATGAGGCAGATCATGGCCGGTGAGGCCTCGGAAGGACAGATAGGCGCCTTCATGATGGCGCTTCGCTCAAAGGGCGAGACGGTTGAGGAACTCTCGGGCCTAGTTGACGTGATGCTTGAGAATGCGCTTCTGCTTGAGGCCGGAAGTGACGCGGTGGATATCGTCGGAACCGGGGGAGACCAGGTCGGAACGGTGAATATCAGCTCCATGGCTTCGATAGTCGCCGCAGCGAGTGGCGTCCCAGTCCTGAAACACGGTTCTCGATCCGCTTCAGGCAAGACTGGCTCCTCAGAAATGCTCGAGGTGTTGGGCGTTCGGCTCGACCTATCTCCAGCTCAGGTCAGGCAGGTGTTTGAAAACGCGGGGATAACCTTCTTTTTTGCGCCAGTTTTCCATCCGGCAATGAGATTTGTGGCGCCTGTTAGAAAACAGCTTGGCGTGCCGACCACATTTAATTTCCTCGGACCACTGGCAAACCCTGCACAGCCGATCGCCACGGCCCTAGGTGTCGCGGACGAGAGGATTGCCCCACTAATGGCCCAGGAGCTGGCTATGAGGGGAAGAACCGGACTTGTCTTTAGATCCGATGACGGCCTCGATGAGCTCAGCACCACAGCTAGCGCAAAGATTTGGCAGGTTGTAGCTGGAGAGGTTACTGAGCACACGCTAGTGCCCGAGAAGGTAGGCCTCGCAAAAGCAGAACTCAGTCAGCTGCGCGGTGGAGATGCGAAACAGAACGCCCAGGTTGCAACAAAGCTATTCGCAGGTGAGGACTTTGGGAACTCGAAAGCTATCGGGGATGTGGTTTCGCTGAATGCGGCTGCAGGCTTAGTTGCGTACGAGCTGGCAAAGGATTCAGCTTTGGCTGCTACAGATCTGACAGAGCGATTCATAAGCGCCTTTGGCAAGACTCAGCAGGCAATTTCCTCTGGAGCAGCCAAGCGAAAACTGGACACCTGGACAGCAGCAACCCAGGCGGCTAACTAGTTATATCCCTGTCATGGTGCGGGGAGGGGCCCTAAAAACACTACTTGACATAATGTTTATTATCGGCCTTATGTCCACTTGTCCAGTAGGGCCTAAGACCTAAGCCCTTCCTCACTGGGCGAGACTGCAATAACGGCTAAACCTTGCCGCTTTTATCCGCCAGACCGAATAGCCGCATTCCCAACTGGTTCATGTAGCCAATTCCTAACGCAAAGATCAGGGTTCCCTCGCGAACCTGACCGCCCAGGAGAAATCCAATGGCGACAACGGTTACCTCAACGATTGAACGGGCTTGCCAAAACGGCAATTTAAAGCGCTGGGCGATTCCCACATTCAGCCCGTCCCTGGGCCCCTTACCCATGCCGCAGGAAATGTAGAGCCCGGTTGCAAAGGAAATTATGACCATTCCCCCGAAGAAGAGCAGCAGCTTTTGCCAGTAAACATCTGGCGTTGGGATGTAGGTCAGCGCCAGATCGGCGACGAGACCCACCATGCCTGCGTTCATAACCGAGCCAAGTCCCGGTTTTACCCGAAGGGGAATCCACGCAATCAGCACCAAGATGCTCACTGCAACCGTTGCGTAGCCAAAAGTGAGTGTGGTCTGCTTCGAAATACCCTGTGCCAGCACGTCCCACGGAGCGAGTCCCAGCTGCGCATCCACGGTCATTGCGACACCAATGCCATAGATGAATAGCCCGACAACTAGCTTGATAAAGCGAGTGGGAAACTTAGACTGAAGCACTGCTAAATGTTAGGGGTAAGAATGTCAGCAACTGACTTTTTTCCCTATTTCGACTCCCCTAAGCCAAGGCTGTTTGCCCATCGCGGTCTCGCACAGCATGCAGATCTCGATGAAAACACAATCCCCGCCTTTCAGGCCGCACTCGATCACGGCGCAACTCACCTGGAATCAGACACACAGGCCACAGCAGACGACGTTGCGGTGTTATTCCATGACGAGGACCTCTTAAGGGTTGCAGGTATTGACGCAAAAGTCAGGGAGCTATCGCTCAGCGAGCTGAAGTCCACCAGGTTAAAAAATGGCGGTGAAATTCCAACGCTCGCAGAGGCACTCGAGACCCTGCCAGGTGCCCGATTCAACCTTGACATCAAGACCAGGCCTGCGATCTCTCCCACCATTGAGGCCATCGAGACGCTCCAGGCACATGATCGCGTGCTGGTTTCAAGCTTCTCTAACCCAATCCGAAAAAGCGCCCTGACGGGCCTCTCGAAGCCGATTGCGACCTCCGGTTCGCTATCTACTGTTTTGAGTGCCTGGCTCAGTCACACTCTGCTATTTGGCGCAGGATTCTCCGCAATTGTGAAAGATGTGCACGCCTTCCAGATTCCCATGAGGCGAGGTCCGGTGAACTTCGCCACCAAGGGTTTTATTGCAAGAGCCCAGAGGCATCAAACTGAGGTCCACTTTTGGACCATCAATGACCCCGAGGAGATGCTAAGGCTTCTTGACCTGGGGGCAGACGGTATCGTCTCGGACAGAGTTGATCTTTTCCAAACTGGCAACTAGCTGAGAATCGGACGCAGTTAGGACTTATCTCTTGCCGGCGATGGTTTTCCCTGACAAAGGAGAACTAATGGCTGAATCTATGCGCGGAATGAGACTGGGAAGCCAGTCTTTGGAGTCCGATCGAGGCGTTGAACTATCAGAGCGTCAAACGATTGATTTTCGCTGCAGCGCAGGCCACGAGTTCAGCATGGTCTTCTCGCTAACTGCAGAGCTTCCAGACACTTGGGAGTGCAAGAAGTGCGATGAGATAGCTACGCGTCTGGAAGCAGGCAAGGAAGTCGATTTGGCCGTTGGCGAGCTAAGCACCCAGCGCAGCCACTACGACATGGTTTTAGAAAGACGCAGTAAGAAGGAGCTAGAGGCCCTCTTGCAAGAGGTTTTGGTAGACATGCGAAAGCGTCGCAGCGAGGGAAGACTTACCGCCTAAACAGCCTGGCAATCCCCCAGCGCGTGCAGAGCAGGAAAGCTTCAAGAACAATCCCCAGAGTCATTTTGCTCTTGCCGCTCTCGCGCTCCACAAAGTGAATCGGTACCTCGACGATTTTTGCACCAGCCTCACTCGCTCGTAGCGTCATCTCAACCTGAAAGCCGTAGCCATGGGCACGCATGCCAGAAAGCGGCAGCTTGGCTAGCAGCTCGGTTGAGTAGATCCGAAAGCCAGCGGTGAGGTCTTTCAGTTTGCTTGAGAGCATCAGAGCTGCATAGCGATTTCCAATCCGAGAGATGAACATCCTCAATGCCGGCCAGTTCTTCACCTCTCCCCCAGCGACCCAGCGAGAGCCGATCACTAGGTCGTGTGTGGCGGCCATTTCAAAGAGCTCGGGCAGGTCGCTGGGCCTGTGAGAGCCGTCAGAGTCCATCTGCACGACATGTGTAAACCCGCGGTCTATTGCCCACCTAAAACCCTCAACATAAGCAAGTCCAAGCCCCTTTTTTGCCGGCCTGTGAATTACCGAAATCTGCCTGTTTTTGCTGGCCAATCGGTCTGCAAGTTCGCCTGTTCCATCAGGAGAGTTGTCGTCGATGATGGTCAGGTGAGTCTCCGGCATTGCCAAAAACAACTGTTCAACCGAGTGCTCTAGGACGTCTAATTCGTTGTAGGTCGGCATGAGTACTACCGCCTTCAACGTCGTCTCCTGGCAAACATCATCGCGGTGAAAATAAGTATTAGCGCGGCCACCAGCCAGTCAAAGACGGCCCCAACAGTCATGGCCGGGGTATTTCCCGTGTAGAGCGGCACCCGTTCGACCATCGCAGCTGGCGTGTACCACTCAACCTCTGAGAGAACCTCACCATTGGGTAGGGAGATAACCGAAACCCCCACGGTTGATATGTTGACAACCGACCTACCGGTTTCTATGGCTCTTAGCCGCG
>JADHKY010000066.1 GCA_016780945.1 Aquiluna sp.
CTCAAAACCCTTTCAAGCTCCGCCTCTCGCGCAAAACCCAGAGCCGGGCGGATGTTGAGATCGTGGGAGAGCGTTAGTGAGTCTTTTTTGAAGAAGCTTCCGAGCCAGGCTTCGATTACCAGGTTGCCGGGGCCAATTGCCATGCCGAGGCAGCCGTATTGAATTGCCTTGGTGCCAAGCGACTCGGCAGCTTCGGCAGAGGGGAGTTCATCAGCTGCCCAGCCCCAGTCGGCTGTGTCCTTGGTATAGAAGGAGTAGGAGGCAACACCAGAGGAGTCGATCGTTGCTACAGCGAGAGTGGTCTGCTCAGCCGCAGCGATTGAAAGCGAGAGGTCTACGCCGTGAGATGAAAGGTGCGAAGCAATTTGCCTGCCAAAGCCGTCAGAGGAAATGCGTCCCAGAAATCTCTGCTGTTCTCCTCGAACTGCGAGGGCCAGCGCCACGTTCGCATTAGCACCGCCAACAACCGCGGTGTAATGTCCCCCAGAACCCTCTTCGCCGATGAGGTCAATTAGTGCTTCCCCGATAACCAAAATCATGCGGCAAGTCTAGGCTTTAGGTATGGCTCAACTAAAGACGGCAAGGAGTTCAATTCGAAACCCACTTCTTGCACTCATCGCCACTTGGGTTCTGTTCATGCTAGGTAGCTACATCGACATGGCTGCACCCGAGACCCAGTGGGCCGAGGACGGGCCGATCTACCCCGAGCCAACTATTCAGTGGCAGGTCTATATCTTTTTGCTGGGCATCACCGTATTTGCACTGGTTACGCTGCGGTCTTTGCACCAGGCAGTTGGGCTCAGGGTCAGCTGGGAAAACCCACTTGCTAAATCAGCTCACCGCTTTGCAAACCTCGGTGTCATTCTCTCGTTGTTGGCAGGGGCAGTGTTTGCAGTGGGCAACTTCCTGGGAGCCTGGAACAGCTATGACCTAAGAGACGAACCGGTCTGGATGCGGCTTATAAATGTGTATTTGCCAATTGTTTTGGCCACGATTCTGGTGGTTTACACTCTGCTCTCCGCCTTCGTCTTTAGGAAGAATGCACCAGATATCCCAGAGGGTGAAAAAGACGAAGACAGGGCCAAGCTACAGCGGGCCGTGGGACTTGCCTACGCAGTTCCGGTAATCGGAACCGCAATTGCAATCATCTTTGGCCTCACCGTCTACGACATCACAAAGACTTCGCTGGATGCATGGATATGGGTAATCATTCAGGCCATCATCGGCTTTTCAATTATTCTCGGCACCACCTTTGCAGCCCGCGCGAGATCAGCAAGGGCACTACCCCCAAGAGAGCGCAAGAGCGGGGTGGCGGCCGTGAATTTGAACTTTGTGCTCTCTATAGTCTTCGCGGCGGTGGTGCTGATCATGGCCTTTAGTCTCGGGTTCGCAGGTGTTGACAGCCTGCTCGAATACTCAGACCGCATGGAGCTCATTGACGGCCAGGAGGTCTACAACTACGAGCGGATCATGGCAGCACCGTCTGTCGGCTGGCTGATTGAGGACATGCTGCCGCCGATACTGCTACTACTTTTAGCCGAGTGGGGCATCTATCGCACGGTGATAATTCGTAACCAGGAAGCCAAGACCAACTAGATGATTTTTGAGGCCTCGGGCCTGCTCTTCGATAACGACGGAGTGCTGGTCGATTCCATGGGCACGGTCGATGGCTCTTGGGGTGAATGGAGCAAGACCTACTCCCCAGGTTTCCAAATCTCCTACGAGTACCATGGCCGCAGGGCAAGCGAGATAGTCGCAAGCCTTGTTGGTGAAGAGCTGTTTGAAGAGGCACTAGCCGAGATAAACCGGCTAGAGCTAGAACTTACCCACCTCACCACCGCAATGCCGGGAGCCAAAAAGCTTCTTGAGTCTCTTGAGAGCGACACCTGGACTGTGGTGACCTCTGCAGGCAGAGACCTTGGCACATCCCGTCTCAAAGCTGCAGGCTTGCCGGTCCCTAAAGAGCTGGTGTGTGCAGACGATGTTAGTAGCGGCAAGCCAAACCCGGAGCCCTACCTAATGGGAGCTAAGAAGCTCTCGCTAGATATATCTGAGTGCATTGTCTTTGAGGATGCCCCTTCCGGTGTTGCGGCAGGAGTTGCAGCGGGCGCGAGGGCTGTGATCGGTATTGGCGAAGAGGTCCTGGACTCCAAAGCAGATGTTGTCATTTCCTCGCTTGAGGGAATTAGTTTTCTGGGCGGCAAATTAGAACTACCAGATAGCAAGAGATTGAGGTAATCATGGCTGAGGTTGAGTACTACGGAGCTCAGTGGTGCGGCGACTGCCGGCGCTCGCGGTCACTAATGGACACCCTCGAGGTTGAGTACGACGTATTTGATGTTGAACAGAGCAAAGAGAATGCTCAGAAGGCTCACGAGATCTCCGGACGGACAAACATCCCGGTCATCAGGTTCAAAGACGGCACCCACCTGGTCGAGCCTTCGGATGCCATCTTGCATGCCGAACTTAAGGTTCGCGCCCTAATCGACTAGCTCTATCCTTTTTGGCAGCTAGGCCCTAGGCTTTAGCTAGTGATCTCGGGCTCTCCGGTTTCACCGACGAGAGATAACCCCCCAAAGATGCCAAATAAATCATTTTCTGCTGCCCCGACCAAGACCAATGGTCGCAAGGGCTATGCCTCCAAGCGCGACGACTATAAACCGCGCCACAAGGCCTCAAAGCCCCAAGGTCAGAGCCCAAGGGCCAGAAGCGCAAGACCTGTTTTTGAAAAGCAGGAGCGCTTCGAGGCCTCAGAGCAGCACCAGATTTTCGACACCTTCCAGCAAATGGACCTTCCTGAGCGCATTACCCAGGAACTAGCAAAGCTAGGAGCTGTCACCCCATTTCCAATTCAGGCGGCGACAATTCCAGCTGCAATTGAGGGCAAGCACGTTCTAGGTCGAGGCAAGACCGGTAGTGGCAAGACAATTGCATTCGGTGTTCCGTTGGTTGTTAAGCTTGCTGCAGGTGGCAACCAGACCAGGGTTCCAGGTAAGCCAAGGGCACTGGTCATCGCACCAACCAGGGAACTAGCGGAGCAGATCAACAAGACCCTTTCACCGCTTGCCAAGTCAGTAGGTTTCTTCACCACCACCATCTACGGCGGTGTTTCTCAGTTTAAGCAGGAGCAGGCCCTAAAGCGCGGTGTTGATATTGCAATTGCCACCCCGGGCAGACTTGAGGACCTAATTCGCCAGGGACTAATGGATCTCTCCGACTGCACCCAGGTTGTAGTCGACGAGGCCGACCACATGTGTGATCTTGGCTTTATTGAGCCGGTGACCAGAATCTTGGAGCAGACCGGTGAGAGCCAGAAGCTTTTGTTCTCGGCAACCCTGGACAAAGAGGTTTCAGCACTTGTTCGCAAGTTCATGCCCTCTCCATTTGTTTACGAGGTTCCGGGCGAGATGCAGGAAACCTCGGACATTGACCACATCGTTTTGGTTATCGAGCCATCTCACCGCTCAAAGGTTTTCCACCGCCTAGTTCAGGGCGCAGGACGCAGCATCGTCTTTGTCCGAACCAAGCAGACCGCTGAGGCGCTAGCTCAGTCGCTCAATGACACTGGTGTGCCAACTGCGAGACTGCACGGTGACCTCAACCAGGCCCAGCGCACCCGAAACCTAGAGCGCTTCACCAAGGGAGCAGCCCGGGTCATGATTGCAACTGACGTTGCTGCCAGAGGCATTCACGTCGATGACGTGAAGCTGGTGATTCAGTTAGATCTCCCAGAGGAATACAAGACCTACCTCCACAGAGCCGGAAGAACCGGTCGTGCTGGGCGCAGCGGCAGCGTGGTATCGATGGTTCCGGTTGGCAGAACTAGAAAAGTCGAGACCATCATGAAGATGGCAGATCGCGAAGCGATCTTCCACCAGGTAGCCCCAGGCGACCCGCTTCTTGAGGAGCTTGCCGGACCAATTGCACCGCCACCAATTGTTGACTCTTTGGACTTTGGAGATTCCAGGTTTGATGTCCCAAGCAAGAACAAGGTCAAAAAGGACTTGCGGGCCAAGCACCGCCCAAATAAGCTATACGCAGCCAAAGACCGCCGGTCTAGGTCCAGGTAATCAAAAGAAACTTTCTCTAGATTCGCCTGGCCTACGAAGAGTCCAAAGAGACGGCCCGCGCAGGTGAGTATTAGAGCTTCAGCTCCGGTGTTCATTTGCGCCGGAGCTTTTTTGATTTTTCAGGCCGGCACCAACTAAAGGAGTGCCATGGCAGACAAGAAGGAGAAGGTTGCAGAGCTGAAGCAGCTATTTGCTGACTCAAGCGCAATCTACCTGACTGAATACCGCGGACTCACCGTGACAGAGCTAAAGACGCTCCGTCGCTCAATGGCTAATGACGCAACATACGTCGTTGCAAAGAACACCCTTCTAACCATTGCAGCCAAAGAGGCCGGGGTAACCGCCTTCGATGGTCAGCTTGCTGGACCAACCGCCATGACATTTGTTCACGGCGACCCAGTAAACGCAGCAAAGGCACTGAAGGAGTTCGCAAAGGTACAGCCACTGCTCGTAGTCAAGTCCGGTCTCATGGACGGCGTTGCACTATCGGATGCAGAGGTCAAGAAGCTAGCCGACCTAGAGACCAGGGAGGTGCTGCTCGGCAAGGCCGTAGGCGCCTTCAAGGCATCTCTATTCAAGGCTGCCTACACCTTCAACGCACTGCCTTCAAAGGCGGTACGCGTTGTCGACGCGCTGCGTCAAAAGCAAGAGTCCAACTAAACGTAATAACCACTAGGAGATAAAAATGGCAAAGATGACTGCCGACCAGCTCATTGAGGCTTTCAAGGAGCTAACCCTGATCGAGCTTTCTGACTTCGTCAAGAAGTTCGAGGAGGAGTTCGAAGTAACCGCTGCAGCTCCAGTTGCTGTTGCAGCAGCTGGCGGTGCCGCAGGCGGCGCTGCCGAGGCAGCTGAGGAGAAGGACGAGTTTGACGTTGTTCTCGAGGCAGCTGGTGACCAGAAGATTCAGGTCATCAAGGAGGTTCGTGGCATCACCGGTCTAGGACTGGGTGAGGCAAAGGCCCTCGTTGATGCAGCTCCTTCAACCCTGCTAGAGGGTGCGAAGAAGGAAGCAGCTGAGGACGCTAAGGCCAAGATTGAGGCTGCAGGCGGCAAGGTTACCCTCAAGTAACTCTCAAGCATTGAAAGGACCCCACCTATTGAGGTGGGGTTTTTTCATACCCGCAGCAGCACCAAGCTAAGAGCAATCACAGCCATACCTGCAATCACACCATAGACGGTTAGGTGACCTCTGGCTGAGTTCCTAGCTGTTGGCAGGAGGGTGTCGATTGCTAGGAAGATCATGACTCCGGCAACCATTGCGAAGATGATGCCAAGAACAAAGTGGTTCAAAAATTGAGCCAGGATCAGATATCCAATGACTGCTCCCGCTGGTTCAGCCAATCCCGAGAGGAAGCTGAGCCTAAAGGCCTTCAGCCTTGACTTGGTTGCGTAGTAGACGGGAACCGAGACGGCAATACCCTCTGGGATGTTGTGCATGGCGACGGCTATAGCCAGGGCAATGCCAATTTCTGGATCGTCAAGGACGAGCAGGAATGTGGCGAGACCCTCGGGGAAGTTGTGGATGGCGATTGCTAGGGCAACAAATACACCCATTCGAAGAAGGGCTTTGTTCTGCACCTCATCAACGGTGGGTAGTGGGGTGTCGGTGTTACCAAGCAGCTCTACATCCGTGTTTTCGTGGGGGTTAGCTCCAGAGGGAACTAACGCATCAATAATGGCCATCAGCACAAGACCTGCAATCAACGCTCCCGCTGCTAGTCCGGCAGCCTCATTGGCAGTAACGTAATCGCTTAGGTACTGGGTGGCCTTAGGCAGAATCTCGGCAAAGCTCAGGTAGATCATCACTCCAGCTGAGAACCCCATCGAGAGGGCGAAGAAGCTCTTGTTGGTGGTCTTTGCGAAGAAGGCGATTGTCGAACCAATACCTGTTGCCAGTCCGGCAGCAAGGGTGACAGCAAATGCGAGGATCACTGCACTGTCCATGGTCATTCCTTCACTCTAGGGACAAAGAAGCCGGGTAACCAATTGGTCACCCGGCACTTTATTTGATGCTTAGTGCTTGCCGCCGCAGCCGCAAGTGTCTTTGCCGCAATTGCAGTCCATGA
>JADHKY010000067.1 GCA_016780945.1 Aquiluna sp.
ATCCGCAGCGATTTGAAGGGTATTTCTGTGACTAAGAAGCTTGGACGCCTAGCCTTTGCAGGAATCAGCGCCTCTTTGGTGCTTGTCCTCAGTGGCTGCTCTCCAGAGCTAGAGCGAGGCTTTCTTCCAGATGCCAGCGGTGTGACAAACCACACTGACCGCATTATCGGCCTGTGGACCACCTCTTGGATTGTTCTCTTGGGAGTGGGAGCTGTGGCCTGGGGCCTCTTGGCTTGGGCACTTCTGGCCTACCGAAGAAAAAAGGGCGAAACGGGCATTCCCCAACAGCTTCGCTACAACATGCCAATTGAAGCTCTATTCACCGCCGTTCCACTTATCTTGGTTCTGGGCTTCTTTGCTTTCACCGCTCGTGACACCGCTGCGATTGAGGCCAAGACTGAGAATCCAGATGTTCACATTCACGTCATTGCAAAGCAGTGGAGCTGGGACTTCAACTACGTAGATGAAAACGTCTATGAGTCAGGCATTCAGGCCCAGTTCACAGGGGTCGAGGAGAACGTCATGGAGACGCTCCCGACGCTGTATCTGCCAGTAGGTAAGACAGTTCAGATTGATCTTTCATCGAGAGACGTAATTCACAGCTTCTGGGTGGTCGAGTTTCTATACAAGAAGGACATGTTCCCCGGTCAACAGAACGAGATGTACTTCACTCCCTTGAAGGAGGGCACCTACGTTGGTAAGTGCGCTGAGCTCTGCGGCGAGTACCACTCGATGATGCTTTTCAATGTCAAGGTTGTCTCTCAGGCTGAATACGACAGGCAGATGGGAGCGTTGGCTGCGAAAGGCAACGTGGGGCAGCTGTCTACGGACTACGACAGAAACCAGAATCTTCCCGGCGGCAATCCAGAGATTAGGGGCTAAAAATGGCGACGTTTACCCAACCAAGAACTACTAACCCTTCGTCCTTCACGCCAAAGCGGTCCAAGGGGCAAGTGATTGTCGACTGGATGACCACTACTGATCACAAAAAGATCGGCTATCTCTACCTAGTGACCAGCTTTACTTACTTCCTGATCGCTGGAGTCATGGCACTTGTTATTCGTGCGCAGCTGGCACTGCCTGGCCTAGACATTGTGGCAACCAAGGAGCAGTACAACCAGCTGTTCACCATGCACGGCACCATAATGCTTCTGATGTTCGCGACGCCACTTTTTGCTGGCTTTGCTAACGTCCTGATGCCGGTTCAAATTGGAGCGCCTGATGTGGCCTTTCCCAGGCTAAATGCGATTGCTTACTGGTTCTTTAGTTTCGGATCGTTTATCGCAGTTGCAGGGTTCTTTACTCCTCAGGGAGCTGCCTCGTTCGGCTGGTTTGCTTATGCTCCGCTCTCGAGCACGACCTTTTCTCCCGGTATCGGCGGCGATTTGTGGGTCTTTGGACTTGCCTTGAGCGGTTTTGGCACAATCCTGGGTGGAGTGAACTTCATCACCACAATCATCACCATGCGAGCCCCCGGAATGACGATGTGGCGCATGCCAATTTTCACCTGGAACACAATGGTTACCTCGATTCTGATCATCATGTGCTTCCCACCGCTCGCAGCCGCACTATTTGCACTTGGAGCTGACCGAAGGTTTGGAGCTCACATCTTTGATCCGGAAAATGGGGGAGCGATGCTCTGGCAGCACCTTTTCTGGTTCTTTGGACACCCCGAGGTTTACATCATCGCGCTGCCATTCTTTGGAATTGTTTCGGAGATTTTCCCGGTATTCAGCCGCAAGCCAATCTTTGGCTACAAGACGCTCGTATACGCAACCATTGCAATCGCTGCCCTGTCAATGACGGTTTGGGCTCACCACATGTATGTGACCGGCCAGGTTCTCCTCCCATTCTTCGCCTTCACAACAATGCTGATTGCTGTGCCGACAGGCGTGAAGATATTCAACTGGATCGGAACAATGTGGCGAGGCTCGGTGACGTTCGAGACACCGATGCTATGGAGCCTAGGCTTCCTGGTCAGCTTCGTCTTCGGTGGCCTAACCGGCGTTATCCTGGCTTCCCCCGCACTGGACTTCCACCTATCTGACTCTTACTTTGTAGTCGCCCACTTCCACTACGTGGTCTTTGGCACTGTGGTGTTTGCGATGTTTGCTGGTTTCTACTTCTGGTGGCCAAAGTTCACCGGCAAGATGCTCAACGAGAGACTTGGAAAGATCCACTTCTGGATTCTCTTCGTAGGTTTCCACACGACCTTCCTAGTCCAGCACTGGCTTGGAGTTATCGGTATGCCTCGCCGCTACGCGACGTACCTACCCGAGGATGGCTTTACCGAGATGAACCTACTCTCAAGCACTGGAGCTGCGATCTTGGCCCTATCCATGGTGCCATTCCTGTGGAACGTCTGGATTACCTTCCGCAACGGCGTAAAGGTCGAGCTCAAGGACCCATGGGGATATGGGCGCTCACTCGAATGGGCAACTGAGTCGCCTATCCCGAGGCACAACTTCCACTCAATCCCAAGGATCCGCTCTGAGTCTCCGGCTTTCGACATGAACTACCCAGAGTATGCAGCGCCTGAGGCCAAGGAAGCTTATGCCAAGGAGGGACGCATCTAATGCGTTCCAACATTGTCATCCTCCTAGTGATGGCGACTTATTTCACAGTTGCCGACATTGCCTATGCGATTTGGACCTACATCGACACCGGAGCTGTGGAGCCGATTGGGACGGCCGCTATCGGACTACTGGTTGTTCTCTCAATCTTCATTGCCTTCTATCTCTTTAGCGGTATGCGCCGGAGCGCAACGCTTCCTGAAGACAATCTGGATGGAGAGATTGAGGAGGGGGCAGGTGAGGTTGGCTTCTTCTCACCATGGAGCTGGTGGCCTCTATTCTTAGGTGCGTCCAGCGGGCTAGCGTTCGCTGCCCTGGCTGTAGGCTGGTGGCTGTTCTTCATCGCGGTGCCGTTTGCCGTGGTGGCCGTGGTTGGCTTCGTGTTCGAATACGACCGCTTCTCACACGCTCACTAGTAATTCTCAGCAAGATGACACCATTGGGTGTTATCCTTTTCTGCTGCCCGAAAGGGCTTGTAGCTAAACAACTAAACATGGGGATGATCGGTTTCGACACTGTAATGATGAGTGAAAGAAGCGGGTCGAGGATGCACAGTTATCTCGTAAACGCTCTGTGCAAAACTATAGGTGCCAATACAAAGCGCGCCGACTTCGCCCTAGCTGCTTAAGCTAGCCCCGAAGTCCGTTTGCCTAGGTTTGATTTCGACCTAGATCCAAACGTCATTTAGAAATCTCGCTGATTTGGTGCGTCAAAGGCCTAATCGGGACTTTTTACTTTGACTGGGCTGGTCGGCGTAGTTGCCTCCGACAAATTCCGCAGCCGAGTAGAACGCCTCTGGAGGCTACACCCGTAGAAGAGTCATGAACGCTGCAGTGGACCCGGGTTCGATTCCCGGCATCTCCACCAATCGCAAAGCCAGCCCACCAGGGTTGGCTTTGCTGTTTAAGCTAGCCTGATTAGGTGCTTGAAATCAGACGACTCAGCCTTCAAGAGACCAACGCTTTTCTAGAGTTTATGGACGGTCCTGCCTTTTCCTCTCAGCCTCAGTGGCACGGTTGCTATTGCCAGGAATACCTAAACTCTGCTTCCGAAAACAAAGAGGCAACCGCAGAATCCAACAGGGTGTTGGCCTGCGACCGCATCGCAGCTGGAGTTATGCAGGGCTACTTGGGCTTTGAGCAGTCACCTGAAGGTGAGAGGGTAATCGGGTGGATGGCCGCGAATAGCCAAAACAACTTTCGCCTGCTTCCAAAAGGCGAGGAGGGTGTCGCAACAATTATTTGCTTTTCCGTAGAAGCAGAGAAGCAGTCTCAGGGCGTCGCAAGCGCGCTGCTTGAATTTGCCTTAGAGGATCTGCCAGCCCAAGGCTTCAAGAGAGTGCAGGCAGCACCGCTTGCAGGCGGACAGTTCGAAACTTGGGGCTATAGAGGCCCGCTCTCGCTCTATAAGAAGTTCGGCTTCAATGAGGGGCCAATGCTTGACGAGCAGCACGTCCTTGTCATGAGGGAGCTTTAGAAAAACCCCCACAGATTATTCTGCCGGGGTTTTTCTAGTATCTAATTAGTTAGAGCTTCTTCTTGAGCTGCTTTGGCTTGCGCTTAGCACTTTCCTCAATAGCGGGGGAGTGGTCAGCGTGAGCAAGCTCGTATTCCGCTTTTGAAACTGGAGCAATGCGATCCTCGAAGTAGATCTTTGAGATCGCAGAGCGAAGCTTTGTGCCAACGGTGATCTTGCCCTTCTTGTTGGGCCTTGGCATGATCGGCTCGTAGTCCTTGAAGTCAACGAGCTTCCAGAGCTCATACTTGTCGACGGGCTCGTGAACCTCGATGTATTCGCCGTGGGGGAGTCGAACTACTCGTCCGGTCTCGCGTCCGTGAAGCGCAATCTCTCGGTCCTTGCGCTGTAGCGCCAGGCAGGCTCGCTTGGTTACCCAGTATGCAATTACCGGTCCGATAACTAGTAGCACCTGCATCGCAGTTAGAACATGGTTCAGCGACATCTGGAAGAAGATCGCAATTAGGTCTGTGGAGGCACCTGCCCAGAGGACAGCGTAGAAAGTTACTCCGGCTGCACCAATTGCGGTCCTGGTTGGGGCGTTGCGTGGCCTGTCTAGGACGTGGTGGTCACGCTTGTCGCCAGTAACCCAGGCCTCAATAAATGGATAGACGGCAACCAGTACCAGGAACACGAGCGAAACGATGATTGGCAACATGACACCCATTGGGATGACGTAGCCAAAGATCGCAACATCTAGGCCTCCTGGGGCTAGACGCAATGCGCCATCGAGCCAACCGATGTACCAGTCAGGCTGGGTACCCGCGGATACTGGAGATGGGTCATAAGGGCCGTAGTTCCAAATTGGGTTGATGGTGAACAGGGCTGAAATTGCGGCAATCACACCGAAGACTAGGAAGAAGAATCCCCCTGCCTTTGCGACGTAAACCGGCATCAGTGGATAGCCAACAACATTGTCTTCACGGCGTCCGGGACCGGGGAAGTGGGTGTGCATGTGAATTACTAGAAGCAAGAGGTGGGCGGCCAACAGCGCGATGATAAGCGCCGGCAAGATCATGATGTGTAGCGAGTAGAGCCTCGGAATTACCTCAGTACCCGGGAACTCGCCACCAAAGAAGCCCGAGGAGACCGCAGGCCCAATTACTGGGATTCCCTTGATCATGCCGTCGATGATTCTCAGACCGTTACCCGAGAGCAGGTCATCAGGTAGTGAGTAGCCAGTGAAGCCTGCACCCATTCCCATGAGGAAGAGAAGGAATCCGAGAACCCAGTTGAGCTCGCGTGGCTTGCGGAATGCACCCGTGAAGAACACACGCAGCATATGAAGCCCGGAAGCGGCAACAAAAATTAGTGCACCCCAGTGGTGAATCTGACGCATGATCAAACCACCGCGAATGTCAAAGCTGATGTCTAGCGAGGAGGCGTAGGCAACTGTCATTTCCGCGCCCTTGAGCGGGGCGTAGCTGCCGTCGTAGTAGGTGTGGGCCATGGATGGCTCGTAGAAGAAAGTCAGGAATGTTCCAGAGAGCACAACGACCACAAAGGACCAAAGCGCGACCTCGCCGAGCATGAAGCTCCAGTGGTCGGGAAACACCTTGCGACCAAATTGCTTGATGACCGTTCCCAGTGATAGGCGCTCGTCAAAATAATCCGCCGTCTTGCCTGCGGCTGTGGTTGGTTCGGTTACTGAACTCATGTGCTTACTTCCTTATGTCCCAGAATGATGGGCCAATTGGCTCGAGGAAGTCGCTTTGTGCGACCAAGTAGCCCTCGTCGTCCACAGCAATTGGTAGCTGGGGGAGAGGACGGGCTGCAGGCCCAAAGACTACTTTGCAGTGGTCAGCCAGATCAAATGTTGACTGGTGGCAAGGGCATAGCAGGTGGTGTGTGTGCTGCTCATATAGAGCCACAGGGCAGCCCACGTGGGTGCAGATTTTGGAGTAGGCGACGATTCCGTCATAACTCCAGTTGGCCTTTTCTGGGTCTTCTTTTAGGTCGCCTGGATTGACGCGCACCAAAAGAAC
>JADHKY010000068.1 GCA_016780945.1 Aquiluna sp.
TGCGCTGCACTCACAAGGGGCTATTCTGCCGTAGATTAGGGGTCATGTGTGGAATCGTGGGCTACGTGGGCCCGGGGTCAACACTTGATGTTTTGCTGGGTGGCCTAAAGCGCCTGGAATATCGAGGCTATGACTCCGCCGGCGTATCGGTAATTGCTCAAGATGCTGGTCTGCAAACTAGAAAGCGCGCAGGAAAGCTCTCGGTGCTGGTTGAAGATCTCAAAAAGTCGCCAATCACAGATGCACACATCGGTATTGGCCACACCCGCTGGGCAACCCATGGTGCTCCTACGGACACCAATGCCCACCCGCATCTAGGCGGTGAACACCTCAAACTTTCCCTCATCCATAACGGCATCATTGAGAACTTTTCCGAGCTCAAGGCTGAGCTTCAAGAAGCCGGGGTCAAGTTCAGCTCGGAGACCGACAGCGAAGTTGCTGCCCACCTTGTCGCAAGAGAGTATGAGAAAACCGGCGACCTAACCGCTGCATTTAGGGCGGTTGTAAACAGGTTGATGGGTGCCTTTACTTTGCTTTGCATCCACGAGGACCACAAGGATTTGGTGCTTGCCGCCAGGCGAAACTCCCCGTTGGTTATTGGCCTAGGTGAAGGTGAGAACTTCCTTGGCAGTGATGTTGCGGCCTTTGTCGCGCACACCAAGCGTGCGGTGTCGGTGGGACAGGATCAACTCGTTGAGCTGAGGCAGGACTCGGTCAAGGTCACTACCTTCTCAGGGGAAGAGGTGACACCGGACGAATTCACCGTTGACTGGGACGCATCTGCCGCATCCAAAGGTGGCTGGCCCTCGTTTATGGCCAAGGAGATTGCGGATCAACCTCAGGCTGTGGGCGACACCCTCATGGGTCGCCTCGCCTCGGATGGTTCGGTAAAGCTCAGCGAGTTTGCCGGTCTAGACCGGCTCAGTGAGGTCAACCGCATAACCATCATCGCCTGCGGCACCGCGGCCTATGCCGGTGAGGTTGCCAAGTATGCAATTGAGAAGTGGGCAAAGATTCCAACCAGCGTTGAGCTTGCCCATGAGTTCCGCTATCGCGACCCAATTATTGACGAGCAAACCCTCGTTATTGCAATCAGTCAGTCCGGAGAGACCATGGACACGCTGATGGCCGTTCGCTACGCAAAAGAACGCGGAGCGAAGGTGCTTTCGATCTGCAATACCCAGGGTGCGACTCTCGCTAGGGAATCCGATGCCACCATCTATACCCACGCAGGTCCGGAGGTTGCAGTGGCATCGACCAAGGCCTTCACCGCGCAAATCACCGCGGGTCAGCTAGTCGCCCTGTCGCTTGCCTGGCAGCGCGGAGCTATGGACCAAGAGGCCCTAAAGGAGCTTGGTCTGGAGCTTCTAAAGCTCCCCCGAATGGTCAAGCAGGTCCTCGAGTCCGTTGAGCGCATGAGGGAGCTTGGCAAGGAATTGAAAGACGCCAAGTCCGTTCTCTTCCTAGGTCGTAACGTGGGCTTCCCGATTGCGATGGAGGGTGCACTAAAGCTCAAGGAGCTCGCCTATATCCATGCTGAGGGCTTTGCAGCTGGAGAGCTAAAGCACGGCCCAATTGCGCTAATCGAGCAGGGCCAGCCTGTAATTGTTGTCGTGCCTTCACCAAATGGCGAAGATTCTCTCCACCCCAAGGTGGTCTCAAACATTCAGGAGATTAGAGCAAGAGGTGCCAAGGTCATTGCTATTGCAGAGGAAGGGGACAGCGCAGTCGGTAAGAGTGCTGACGAGGTCTTCTTCATCCCCCAGACGCACCCCTTTATGGCAGCGCAGCTTGCGGTCTTGCCGCTTCAGATATTCGCCCTCGAGCTTGCCAGCGCCAAGGGCCTCGATGTTGACCAGCCGAGAAACTTGGCAAAGAGCGTGACGGTGGAGTGATTTGATCTATGGCACCGGCGTTGATGTCTGCTCAATCGAGCGTCTGGAGCAGTCGCTAAGCCGAACCGAGAACCTCGGCGCTCGCCTTTTCCATGAGAACGAGCGTGATCTAGCACCACAGTCACTTGCTGCCAGGTTTGCTGCCAAAGAGGCTCTAGCCAAAGCTCTAGGTACTCCAGCAATTCTGGTTTGGAACGAGATTGAGGTTGTGAAAGATACCCTCGGAAAACCCTCACTGAAGTTTCATGGCAAGACCTCAGAAAAGATTCGCAATCTGGGTGATCTCAGGTTTCACCTGTCGATGAGCCACGATGGTCCGGTTGCAGTGGCAACGGTTGTAGTGGAGAGTATTTAGATGCGCCAAATCGAGGTAGACCTAAACGCAATCAGGTCAAACTATGCCGCGCTTAGGGCGGCCTTTGCCCCTGCCAAGGTCATGGCAGTGGTCAAGGCAAACGCCTATGGCCACGGCATGATCGAGGTGGCTAGGGCGCTGGACGGAAACGTAGATGCTCTTGGTGTTGCGGACCCATCAGAGGCGTTGGCTCTTCGAGATGCTGGCATCAAGGCCCGGGTCATGGCTTGGATTATTGGTCCTGAGGACGATTTACAAGCAGCTGTTGCAAACAATATTGAGCTTGGGGTATCGACCTTTGATCAGCTCGACCGACTTCCACCTGCCGCCCAGTTTCACATCAAAATCGATACGGGCCTTGGGCGAAATGGTTTTTCCCGGCTCGAGTTCGACCAGCTTTTTACCCGCCTTCAGGGAACCAATCCGGTTGGGATCTTCTCGCACCTTTCAAACACTTCCGTCTCAGATGACTTGAAGCAGAAAAGGATCTTTGAAGATGCCATCTCGATGGCATCCAGCAAAGGCATTGAATTTAGAGAGCGGCACCTCGCTGCCTCCGCAGGAGCACTTTCCTATGAGGACCTTCGCTATGACATGGTCAGGTGTGGCATCGCGGTTTACGGGCTAAACCCCTACGAGGACCGAGAGCTAGCTGGGATTGAGCTGCAGCCTGCAATGCGGGTTCTGAGCCAACTGGTAAACGTCAAGAGGGTGCCCGCAGGTCAGGGCGTCTCCTACGGCTACCGCTACGTAACAGAGCGGGAAACGAATCTAGGTCTAGTTCCCTTCGGTTACGCCGAGGGCATGCCCCGGATATCTGTGAACCACGAAGTTCTAATCGCAGGCAAGCTCTACCCGGTGGTTGGCCGAGTTGCGATGGACCAGTTCGTTGTGGACCTGGGCAGTTCAGAGCCAGCTATAGGTACCGAGGTGGTCATCTTTGGCAATCCCCAGGAGGGCGAACCAAGTGCGGAAGCACTTGGAGAGTCTGCCGGGACAATCAACTACGAGATCGTCACTCGCATTGGCGGCAGAGCAAACCGAAGTTACCTAGGCCGCTAATGCAGCTAACAATAACCACCTCCGAGGCCATGGAGGAGCTGGGAAGCAAGCTGGCCGATCTGCTGCAGCTTGGTGACCTGGTCCTGCTCTCTGGTGAGCTTGGAGCAGGGAAGACAACCCTCACCCGCGGTCTCGGAGAAGCCCTTGGCGCGGAAGGCACAATCCAGTCGCCCACCTTCGTTCTCGCTCGCGAGCACAGAATTGCCGGGGGAGGCAAGCTGGTCCATGTCGATGCCTATCGGCTCTCTAGTGCGGTCGAGCTTGATGACCTGGACATTGACTTTGCCGGCTCAATAGTTGTTGTTGAGTGGGCTAGAGACTTCCTTGATGGCTACGCGGAGAACTACCTAAGCGTAGAAATAGATCGAACCTCGGATGACGAGGTTCGAGAGGTGGTCCTGTCCGCAGTGGGCCCGAGGTGGGAGGGGGTAGACCTTGCTTCTCTCAATTGACACCTCTGCCGGCACCTCCGCAGCTCTCTTCGACGGCCAAAGGCTTTTGTCCTCGGTCTTCTTTGACGACCCATTTGGTCACGCCGAGAACATCGCCAAGGCAATTACCGGTGTCCTCTCCCAGGCGAACATGGCTGCAAACGCGCTTGAAAACATCGCGGTTGGCATCGGTCCTGCCCCCTACACCGGGCTCAGGGTTGGCATTGCAGCGGCTAAGGCCCTTGCGGGACCGCTTGCTGTCGGTCTGCACGGCGTCATGGTGCTGGATGCGATTGCTTTCTCTAGAACAGAGGAGCGCTTGCTCGTGACAACTGACGCCAAGCGTGGAGAGCTTTTCGCAGCCGGTTACGTTTTCGGCAAGAGAGAGTTTGGTCCGAGAGTTATTGACCCATCAACCACCGCTGAGTTTGGGGACTATGAACATGTCTCTGAGCCTGCGGATGCGGAGAAAGTCGGGCGCTACGCCCTCTGGGCGCTCGAAAAAGGAATCGATCTGAGTGAAACCGGTGCCATCTACCTGCGCTCGCCGGATGTCACGCCATCGCCGGGAAAAAGGGTGAGCGGCTGATGCAACTTAGGACGCTTGCTATTGAGGATCTGGCCCAGGTCATGGAGCTAGAGCGCAGGCTATTTCAGAATGAGGCTTGGCTCGAGCAGACCATGGCCGCAGAAATCGCCTCACCTCAAACCCACTACGTCGGGGCATTTGACGGTTCACTGCTCGGCTATGCCGGGCTGAAGGTTAGTGGGCCCAGCTACTCAAGTGATGTTCAGACAATTGGGGTTGAACCAGAGAGCCAGGGGAAATCCATCGGGCGAACCCTCATGAACGAGCTACTTGCTTTCGCAAAGAGGCAGGGAAGCGAGGTGGTTTTTCTGGAGGTCAAGGCCGGAAACGATTCTGCGATAGGGCTTTATTTGAGCCTTGGCTTTGAACAGATTGATGTCCGCAAGCGCTACTACCAGCCCTCCGGGGAAGACGCTCTCGTGATGCGAATGCCAATAAGCCAACCTGTTGTCTTGGGTATTGAGTCAACCTGTGATGAGACGGGCGTAGGGATAGTTCGCGGCAACAGGCTGCTAGCAAATGCGCTTCACTCCTCGATGGACGAGCATGCAAAGTATGGGGGAGTGGTTCCTGAGGTGGCAGCTAGGGCCCACCTCGAGGCAATCTCACCGACACTGGACGCAGCGCTCGCTGAAGCGGGTATTGGCTACGAAGACATCGATGCTTTGGCGGTTGCGAATGGTCCCGGGCTCTCCGGAGCGCTAATGGTTGGCATTGGTGCTGCCAAAGGGCTTGCGGTCGCTCTAGACAAACCCATCTACGCGGTGAATCACCTCGTCGGACACGTCGGAGCGGATGTTCTTGAGCGTGGTGCGGTTGAGGTGCCCACGATTGCCCTCCTGGTATCCGGTGGCCACACCTCACTCTTGCTGGTTCGTGACCTACTGAACGACACCCAGCTGCTCGGAGAGACTATTGATGATGCAGCTGGTGAGGCCTTTGACAAAGTAGCTCGGGTGCTGGGTCTTCCCTACCCGGGAGGCCCTCAAATAGACAAGATTGCGGCAGAGGGTGACCCGAAGGCCATTAGGTTCCCCAGGGGCCTGACGCTTCCCAAGGACTTAGAAAAGCACAAGTACAACTTCTCCTTCTCAGGGCTCAAGACGGCTGTGGCCAGGCATGTGGAGAAGCTTGAAGATGAGGGTCAGGAGTATTCAAAACCAGATGTTGCGGCAAGCTTCCGCGAGGCAGTAATTGATGTCCTTCTAACAAAGTCGCTCTGGGCCTGCGAGGAGTTCGGCGTAAAGAGGCTCTTGCTTGGCGGTGGCGTGGTTGCCAATGCAAGGCTGCGGCAGGAGGCTGAGCGACGCTGTCAAGAAGCCGGGGTTGAGCTTAGGATCCCCAGGTTCTCACTCTGCACCGACAACGGGGCGATGATTGCAGCCTTAGGTTCGCAGCTGATCATGGACGGAAGAGAACCTAGCAGCCTAGATTTTGGAGCTGAGTCCACGCTCCCAGTGACAACAGTTCAGACCACCTAGCAACCAGTTGGAAGATTTTCGCAAGTAAGGGTGTTTGTCTTTTCAGCACGTGTCGCCTCAGGTCCTCTGGACTCCAGCCGGATGGTCTGAGTTGTAACAAAAATGTTTTCCAATTCGTTGGGGGAGCCACCTAGCGGATTGGTTCGCAGACAAGTGCCTTACGGGCGCCGCCCACTTTGGTTGCTATCAGAGTGGCGGCGCCCGAACCTTTAAGC
>JADHKY010000069.1 GCA_016780945.1 Aquiluna sp.
CAGCGAGGAAAACCCAGAGGCAACCTCAAAGGCCTCTGCATAGGCACCGCGTTGGTGCTCACTGAGCTCAAAGGGCTCCGCGCCAAGCTCAATCACCAGCGCTTGTGCAATGGGTCTATAGGTGTCGGGAGTGGTCACGACCATGGTGGCGTTCTGCATCACGGTAAGGTCCATTGAGGTGCCCGTGAAGTGCATCAGCGGGTGCATCGCAATTGGGATTGCTCCGTGCCTGGCGGCATCACCCAAAATGCCATAGCCGCGGTGCGGCGAAAGGTGAACCACTATTTTCCTGGGCCCAAATAGCCCCAGATCTGCCAGTCCCGCGCAGGTGAGCTCAGCGTCATCGTTTGGAACAGCTAGCACCAGTAGCTCAGCATCCTCGGCGACAGCAGCCATCGGAGCTATTGGAATATCCGGCAGCAGTGCCTCAACCCTCTCAATGGCCTCCGGAGACTCAACATGAACGCCAATCACCTCATGGCCCGCACCAGCCCAGGCCTTGGCCAGGACAGGGCCTGCCGGCTCGTCACCGATGATCCCTACCTTCACTCCGCCTCCTCGTTAGGCCCGCGCGGTGCACGGCAGTTGTATTCTCCCGCCAAGCCGCCGCCGAGCATAACCAGCGAACCGACAGCCCCAAAAACAGTTGGGGTCGTAAGTCCTGTGGGGGCGATGCTGAAGCTAACCAGCCAGATGAGTCCGCCCAAATACCAGCCGGCAAATAATGCCGCGGTGAGGGCGATTGCCCGAGAGACAACCAATGCCCTGAATGCGAAAAATGGATTGGGCCTTGAGGGCCTGGGGCCGCTCTCCCACTTCTCCAAACTCTTGCGATAGCGATAGATGGGCAGCGTCGCTAGATAGATGGCAACCCCAATTAGTGGCAGCATCAAGATCATCGACCACGGGCTAAGCGGGAAGCTGTAGCCAAGACCAGTGGCCAGTTGTGCGGCAGTCAGCCCTAAAACAGCACCTGCTGCCAAAAAGCTCGCCAGCCCTGCCGGCTGCAGAGGCTTCATGACTGCTTCACCACCTTGCTATCAAGCTCTGAGACAAGCGCGGAGATTCTTCCCCGGCCTGGAATCACAGCATCTGGGTCAACCTCAAGCCACGGCACCAAGACAAAGGCGCGCTCAAAGGCTCTGGGGTGAGGGACAACTAGTTTCTTGGTCTCAATGAGCTCGGTGCCAAAGGTGATGATGTCAATGTCCAGGGTTCTAGGTGCCCAGCGGGCAAGTCTGACCCTGCCAAATTCGTTCTCAACATCGCTTGCAAGTTTGTGAAGCTTTGAGGGCTTTAGCTCGGTTTCGAATATTCCCACCGCATTGAGGTAGCTCGGCTGGCTCTCGTCCTCACCCTCGGCCGTGACGGCAACCGACTCATACATCGAAGAGAGCGCCACAAGCTTTACTTTTTTGTGCTCTGCAAGCCTCTTACTGGCGGCAACTATTGTTTCCTGACGGTCGCCAAGATTACTGCCGAAGGCGAGGACCGCTTTAGTCACCCCTGGCTCCGGAAACCGATACCGAGACATCGCCAAAGCTCTGGGTCAGCGGGGCATTTGGTTTGTGGATCGTGATTGTGGCGCGCAGAATCCTCGCATCCAGATCCAAAACTGCAGCCAAGCAGCGCTGAGCAAGGGTCTCGATCAGATCAAAGCGCTGCTTGGTGGCAACCTTCTCAAGCTCATCAGCAACCAGAGCATAGGAAACGGTGGAGTCGATGCTGTCTTCACTGCCCGCTTCGACATCAAGATGGCAGTCAACCAAGAAGTTTTGACCAAAGTCCTTTTCGTGCTGCTGGACTCCGTGATAGCCAAAGAACTCGAGGGCATCAAGTCGGACCTTGTAGATCATTTCTCCTGAGCCTCCTTTAGCGCTGCTACCACGCTAATGGCATCGACGGTGTTACTGACATTGTGAACCCGGATGCCCCAGAGCTTTCGCTGGAGCAGTAGGGCCGTCAAAACTGCGGTTGCGACATCGCGTCTGCCGGTGTCTACCGATTGCGGGTTCTTGCTGTCTAGCGCATGGGCAATAAAACGCTTTCTCGAGGCGCCAACCAGTATCGGGAGTTCGAGGTTCTCTAGCTCGTCTAGCCTCGCAACCAAGTCCCAGTTCTGCTTCATGTCCTTGGCAAAGCCGAGGCCTGGGTCAACAACGATGCGCTCTCTGGCTATCCCTGCTGCCACCGCCATGGAAACCTGCTCTGCCAGCTCCGCCACGACCTCCCGGGCAACATCGGAGTAGGTGGTGAGGGAATCCATGATGTCGCTGTGGCCGCGCCAGTGGCCAAGCACGTAGTTGCAATCGCTTTCCGCAACGGCTGCAAAGATCTGCGGGTCTGCCAGACCACCCGAGACGTCGTTGACGATATCCGCCCCCGCTGCAATGGCCTTTGCGGCGGTATCGGCGTTCATGGTGTCAATCGACACCTTGACCTTGAGCTCGTCCTTGATGGCCCGAATCACCGGCAGCACTCGCTCCTGCTCCTCATCGAGACTCACCCGCATGCTTCCGGGTCTTGTTGATTCGCCACCGATGTCAATGATCTGAGCACCCTGCTCGGCCATCTCTCTGGCATGGGCTAGCGCCGAATCAAACTCTAGAAATTGACCGCCGTCACTGAAGGAGTCCGGGGTGACATTGAGGACTCCCATGACAAGGGGCCGTTGCCAGCTAGCCATTGCCCTTAGTGATCAGGCCCATGACCTCGGCTCTTAACACCGGGTCTGAGAACTGCCCCCGTGAGGCCATGGTCACGGTGTTCACCTCGGGCTGCCTTGCGCCCCTCGATGCAACGCACTGGTGCCTTGCCTCAATAACCACGACAACGCCGCGAGCATCGAGTCCCTGCTCTATGGCATCGGCTATCTGAGCAGTCAGGTTCTCCTGCAGCTGCAACCTCGAAGCCAGAATCTCGACAACATTTGCGAGCCTTCCTAGACCCGCAACCCTGTCCGAGGGAAGGTAGGCGATGTGGGCAACTCCGGTAAAGGGCAGAAGATGATGTTCGCAGATAGAGACCATCTCGATGTCTTTCAGGATCACGGCCTCGGAGCTCTCTGCCGGGAAGGTCTCGCTCAGTGCACTGAGGGGATCTTTGTTGATGCCGCTAAAAAAAGACTCGTATGCGTCCGCGACCTTTTGCGGGGTCTGGGCTAGCTCTGGGCGCCCCGGGTCTTCTCCGATTGCCTCGAGAAGCTCAAGGACGGCCTTACGAATCCGTTCCGGCTGCATCTTTGGTCTTCTTAGTTCGCCGAGTGGGGGACTTCTTGAGCTCCTTCACCTTGCGCTCGGGAACTGCAATTGGCCCCTTGGTCGAAAGAGCACGCTTAGTCGAAGAGCGCCACGTGGTTCGCTTGGGAAGCTTCTTCACGGCCTTGAAGATTGTCGCGATCTCGTCTTGGTTCAACGTCTCCTTCTCGAGGAGCTCTTTTGCAAGTTTGTCCAGAACCGCACGGTTGGTGGTGAGGGCTTTGTGAGCCTCGTCCATAGCGGTCTCAAGAATCACCTTCACCTCAATATCAACCTGCTGAGCCATCTCGTCAGAGAAATCCCGATGGGTAGCAAGCTCGCGACCTAGGAATGGTTCCGCGTTGCCACTTCCGAGCGAGATAGCGCCAATCTTGGAGCTCATGCCGTACTTGGTAACCATGGTTCTTGCGATGTTGGTTGCCTTCTCGAAGTCATTGGAGGCTCCGGTAGTGGGGTCCTTGAACACAATTTCCTCGGCAATGCGGCCACCCATCGCGTATGCGATCTGGTCCAGCAGCTGGTTGCGGCTAATTGAGTAGCGGTCCTCCATGGGCATCACCATGGTGTAGCCGAGCGCCCTGCCCCTGGGAAGAATAGTGATCTTGGTCACCGGGTCGGCATAGTTTGCAGCTCCCGCCACCAAAGCGTGACCCGCCTCGTGATAGGCAGTGACGAGTCGCTCGTGATCTTTCATGATCGCGCTCTTTCGCTGCGGACCACCGATTACCCTGTCGATTGCCTCGTCCAGCACCTCGTCATCGATCTCTTTGCGATTGAGCCGCGCTGCAAGCAGTGCCGCCTCGTTCAAAACGTTTGCAAGATCGGCACCTGTGAACCCAGGGGTTCTCCTGGCGACCAGAGCTAGGTCAACCTTCTTGCCAAGTGGCTTGTTCTTTGAGTGAACCTTGAGAATCTGCTCTCTGCCTTTGAGGTCTGGCGCGCTAACACCGACCTGGCGATCAAATCTGCCCGGTCTTAGAAGAGCTGGGTCCAAAACATCTGGTCGGTTGGTTGCGGCAATCAAAATCACGTTCGTGGAGGTGTCGAATCCGTCCATCTCAACCAGCAGCTGGTTCAGCGTTTGCTCGCGCTCATCGTTTCCGCCACCAATGCCGGTGCCGCGGTGGCGACCAACGGCATCAATCTCGTCAACAAAGATGATGGCAGGGGCTGCCTGCTTGGCCTGCTCGAAGAGGTCCCTGACCCTAGAAGCACCAACACCTACGAACATCTCTACGAAGTCAGAGCCCGAAATGGAGAAGAACGGAACCTCCGCCTCACCCGCAACTGCCTTGGCGATCAGGGTCTTTCCGGTGCCTGGAGGACCATAGAGCAAAACGCCGTGAGGAATCTTCGCGCCCATCTCCTCAAACTTCTTTGGGTTCTTCAAAAACTCCTTGAGCTCGTTGAGCTCCTCGTGAGCCTCTTCAATGCCAGCGACGTCATCAAAGGTGATCTTGGACATTTCCTTGCTCACGAGCTTCGCCTTGGACTTGCCAAACTGCATGACCCCACGACCGCCACCTGCCATCGAGCTCATCAGGAACCAGAACAGGGCCAAGATGATTATGAATGGCAGTAGCGATCCGAGTAGGGCGAGAATCCAAGGCGTGGAGGGAACCTCGTCGGACCAACCCTCTGAAATTTGAGCTGATGCCACTGTCTCAGCGACAACCTCAGCACGGCCCGAAACAAAGTAGAACTGAACCTTGTCACCAAACTCAGCATCTGGGTTTCGAAGCACGACGTCGACCCTCTGGTCGCCATCGAAGATGGTCACCTTCTCAGCTGAGCCGGAGCTGATCATCTCGAGCCCGACCTGGGTGTCCACCTTGGCGTATTGCTCAGTGTTCATCAGGGTGCTGCCGATAAAGACCACGCTGAGGGCAATGGCAATCCAAAGCCAAGGCCCCTTCAGAAACTTCTTAAACCTCTGCTGGGGATCAGCCTTCTTGTCTGTCTTTTCTGCCATCAAAAACCTTTACTCATACACCGAAGGCGAAAGAATGCCAACGCCATCCAGGGACCTGTAGTGCTCGTTGTAGTCGAGCCCGTAGCCAACAACAAAAGCATTTGGGATATCAAACCCCACCCATCTGACAGCTATTTTCACCTTCGCAGCTTCCGGTTTCCTGAGAAGGGTCACAATTTCAACCGAGGCGGCCCCCCTGGCCTTGAGGTTAGAGGTGAGCCAGGACAGGGTCAGACCGGAGTCGATGATGTCTTCGACTATCAGAACGTGACGGTCTTTGATGTCTGCGTCTAAGTCCTTGAGAATCCTCACTACCCCGGAGGATACGGTTCCAGAGCCATAGGAGGAGACCGCCATCCAGTCCTGCTGAACCGGAATTGAAAGCGCTCTAGAGATGTCTGCCATAAACGGAACCGCGCCCTTGAGGATGCCCAAAAGCAGCACATCTTGGTCTTTGTAGAACTCGGAGATTTCAGTCGCAAGCTCGGCGACTCGCTGCTGAATCTGGTCAGCGGTGACCAGCACCTCTTGAATGTCTGGGTGATTTAACTGCACTTGCAGGCTCCCGGGCTAATTGGCTGTTACTAGAAGGCGGTCGTTTACCCGCTCTACTGTAATGCCAGAAAGGTCGAGCTTTTTCTGTCCGTGCCAATTGATAACTAGCTGCTCAACCTCCAAAACCTGAGCCCGGGAAATGGCCGTTCCACTGATGCTCTGCAGG
>JADHKY010000002.1 GCA_016780945.1 Aquiluna sp.
ACCGCTGCGACGTCTGCGAGGCGCAGGCTTACATTCGCGTTGAGCTGGAGTCAGGCCAATTGCTCTTCTGCGCCCACCACGGCAATGCCAATAAAGAGAAGCTGGCTCCGCTAACCATCAACTGGCACGACCAGTCTGAAGAGCTTAACCGCCGCTAACTTCTCTAATCTTTTCGATCCACATAAGCCGCTCAGGCTTCAGTTCTGGATTAGCGCCCAACCCCATTAGAAGTTCCGAGAGGTAGCCTGGGTTCTTTGCTAAAAATGGCCCATAAAGACTTGTCGCTACAAAGAGTCCATTTCTAGTTACCGGCTCAAGGTCGTACTCGGTATTGCGGTAACCGAAGTAGTCGCCATTCACGAATTCACTCTTCCTTGCAACCTGTCGAAGTTCGAGACCCAGATCTTTAGCAAAGAACTCGTAGCTTGATCCAACCAACAAGGTGGCGAGACCCTCTGAAAAACGCTCACGAACCAGCGGGCGATAGCCTTCAAGCTCGCTCTTGTAGTGCCTCATAGCCGCTCGGCTGGCATCGCCAAACATGATAAAATCAGCCTTTTCGATCTTGTCGATAGCTGCATGCTCCACCTTGGCAGCTTTCAGCTCTATGGAAAGAACCTCGATGTTTCCCTGGTCGCCATTGTTGTTGAAGTGCTCCGGCATAAAAGAAAATATGGAAATCACTTCGCCAACCCCGTAAGTCTGCGTAGCCTTCGCATTGAATCAGCACTGAAGAGGATTGTCGGAAGTTCACCCTCAAGGCTCAGGAATGAGCTCTTGGCCTCAGATAGGTCTGTCAGCACGGCACCAATCTCAACACCTGCATAGCTCAAACGCAGTGCCAGGTCGTAGGCATTGCTGCCGGAGACTATGTCGACCCTCCCGAGAGATGTGAAATCGACCGTCCATAGCCAGCTCGGATCGTGAATGTCCGATCCGGCCATGAGCATCAGTGGTGAGTTTGCCCTGGTTAGCTCGTCAACATTGAGCTGGAAACTGGTTGGGTTTTGGACCAACCTGAGATTAACCCGCTTTCCCTCGATTTCCGTGAGCTCGTTTCTTGCAAAAACAGCGGGCTGTGCATCCACAACCGCCTGTGCAATCTCAGGATCAAACTTGACCAATTTGGAGGTGGCAAGAAGCGCCAGTGAGGTATTTAGAGCGTGGGGCAGGTTGGGGTCCCTAAGTTCAATAGCGGTCCCAAACACATCCACCACCATTGGGCTGGTGCCAGAAATCACTGAGCATTTATCAAGCTGCTCAGGGCTGTCAAAGCGAAGAGCGTAGCTGGGAGCATCCGAGGATTGCTCCAACTCCTTGGCTAGACAAACGGCGCCGGCGATGTTCTCTAGCTTTAGGGAGCGCAAGTTTGGATCGTGAGCGTTGATAATCGACTCTTTTGCTGCCTGAGCCAACTTTCCCAGTTTCCCAATTACGAAATCTGGGTCCACGAACCTGTCTAGCTGATCGCTGAGAACGTTTGTCAGGACTACCAACCTTGGTGATAGGTCCTTCAGCAGCGCAGAGCCATGGCCTTCATCTACCTCAAGGACCGCGATGTCGTAATCGATCCTTCCCAGTAGACCACCCTCCTTCAAAACAGCAGAGAAGAGGCCTTGCTTGATGTTTGCCGTTGAGGGGTTGGTGAAGACTCGCAGCCCATGAGCCTCCAAGAGCTTGACCAAGGCGTTAGTTGTTGAGGATTTACCGGCACTGCCGGATACAAGAACTACGCCTTCAGGAAGTCGAGCTAACGCATTTCTCAAGAGGTTTGGGGACAGGAAGCTTGCGATAAGCCCTGGAAGTGCGGAGCCTCCCCCACGCCTTACAAGGCGCAGTAGAAACCGGAGCGATTTCCCCAGCGATACGGCCAGGAAGGAAAGCATCTACCCGTCCAGGTAATCTCTAAGCAGCTGGGATCGAGAAGGGTGACGAAGCTTCGACATGGTCTTGGATTCGATCTGCCTAATGCGCTCTCTTGTCACACCAAACTTCTCGCCAATTTGATCAAGGGTCATTTGGACTCCGTCACCGAGGCCGAACCGAGATCGAATAACGCCCGCTTCCCTAGGGTGAAGGGAATCAAGCACTCGCTCTAGCTCTTGCTGCAGCATGGTGAACCCAACTGCGTCTGCTGGAACAACGGCTTCGGTGTCCTCGATCAAGTCTCCGAACTCGCTGTCGCCGTCCTCACCCAGAGGTGTCGAGAGTGAGATTGGCTCGCGGCCGTACTTCTGCACCTCTACTACCTTCTCAGGCGTCATGTCGAGCTCTGCGGCTAGTTCTTCGGGTGATGGCTCTCTTCCGAGGTCCTGAAGCAGCTGGCGCTGAACGCGAGCGAGCTTGTTGATGACCTCAACCATGTGAACCGGGATACGAATGGTGCGGGCCTGGTCCGCCATTGCCCTGGTGATGGCCTGGCGAATCCACCACGTCGCATAGGTGGAGAATTTGTAGCCCTTCGTGTAATCAAACTTTTCTACGGCACGAATCAGTCCGAGGTTTCCTTCCTGGATCAGGTCCAAGAATTGCATGCCTCGACCCGTATAGCGCTTTGCGAGCGACACCACGAGGCGTAGGTTCGCCTCAAGCAGGTGGCTCTTGGCTCTCTGGCCGTCCTTGACGACCCAATTCAGGTCCCGTCTCTCGGCCGGGGTGAGTTTGCTGGCTGTGCCGAGCTTTTCCTCAGCAAATAGACCGGCCTCAATTCTTTTGGCGAGCTCAACCTCGAGCTCAGCGTTGAGCAGCGCTACCTTTCCGATCTGCTTCAGGTAATCCTTAACAGGGTCTGCCGTAGCACCGCTGATTGTTAGGTTCTGAACCGGGATGTCGTCTTCGTCATCGGTGAGGACCATGAGGTCCTTGGGTAGCTCTATCGTTCCGGTTGGAAGCTCTTCCTTGGCCTCATCTGGGGTTTCGGTTGCATCGTCCTCAGTGAGATCGACGGCCTCTTTGGCTTCTAGGACGATGTCCTCTACCGAGTCATCCTCATCGTCTTCAAGCTCCTCGGCTTGCGCTCCGGCTTTTCCCCGAGCGCGCTTAGGAGCGGCCTTGGTTGATTTGGCCTTGGCTTTGGAGACTGTAGCGATGGTGTCCTCTTTGTTTTTGGGCAGACTATAAACCCTTGTCAAGTCCTAGGACCTGAAAGGGTTTGGAGGCCCAATTATGTCACAAAAAGCGCCCCGTAGAGCTAATAAAAGCCAAAAGAGGCGAAGTTTATTCCTCGTCTTTTCGCTTCTGCTGCATGGTGGCGAGGTACTTCTCTAGGTCATCAGCAATCTGATCCGCGTCAGGAGTTTCCTGTCTGGGCTTGCCAATAGGTGACCTAGCGGGCCCTGAGTCCCCGTTGGCATAACCCTGCTCCAGCGTGCTGATCAGCTTTGCAAGCTCGGCATTCTCCTCGACCTGAGCGTCGACCTTGGCGTCAAACTTGGTTGCCCGCTCGCGAATTTCGTCCGAGGGAAATACGAGTCCGGTGGCGGCTGTAATGAGCTCTAGTCCCCGCAGGGCTGCCCTCGGGACTTCATTGTCGGCCAAATAGTGCGGTACAAGAAGGACAAAACCAGCTGTCTCAAAGCCTGCCTCCCCGAGTCGAAACTCCAAAAGATGAATTACGTTGCCGGGAACTTGTGTCTGCGGCTTCCACTCAGAGAACCGGGCAATCATGTCCTGCCTGTTCCCGCTGACGGTTATGCCGGTTGGGCGGGTGTGAGGAATTGGAAATGGAATCGCGTGAACCCAGGTGAAAGACTGCACGTCGTTATCGCTGCAGAACTGGGTTACGGCTCTAGCGAATGCCTCCCAGCGCATGTCCGGTTCATAGCCGTCAACAAGCAAAAATGGCTGCCCCGCCTCATCCCAGACGAGGTAGATGGCGAGGGTCGCAGGCTCATAGCTTTCGATGTGATCCTTCTCGAAGAACAACGTTGGCCTGCGAGAGCGATAGTCGAGTAGCTCGTCATTATCGAAGCGAACTACCAGCTCGTGTTTGAGCGAGGAGAAAAAATGATCTGAAAGCTGGCCAATAACGCTTCCCGAATCGCTGAACCCAGAGAGCATCGCCACCATCGGAAGCGAAGAGATATCCGATGAACTCTCAAATTGTTGATAGAGCTCGCTCATGGCCCGATACTAACCCACCTACACTTGTCGACATGCACAACATTGAACTGCTTTCACAACTCCCAACAGCTCCATACCAGCTAGCAATTCCCTTTGAAAC
This sequence comes from Aquiluna sp., assembly GCA_016780945.1. GTDB lineage: Bacteria > Actinomycetota > Actinomycetes > Actinomycetales > Microbacteriaceae > Aquiluna. The sequence goes on from JADHKY010000002.1 coordinate 4,223, forward strand.
CGAGGATTCACCACAGCTTGAACAGCACGGTGTAACCAAGGAAGATCTGGCCGCATTCAAGGCAGAACCCAAGAAGGGCAACGTCGCTCGGCTTGCCCATAAGGATGGAGTTTTACTGCTGGTTGGAGGTAAGCAATCAGTTCGAGACTTCGCGGCCAACGCAACCCGGGCTGCCTCCACCTCAATACCCCTAGTTTTCGAAGGTGGCGAGTCCGTTAGCGAAATCATCGAGGGAGTGCTGCTTGCCACTGCAACCCCGACTCGTTACAAGACCCCAAAGGATGAGAAGGCCCTTGAGGTCAAGATCATAGGGTCCGACACAGCGGCTCTGGAGGTTCAAACCATTGTTGCCGAGGAGATTCTTGCGGCACGGGAGATTATCAACATGCCGGCCAACGACCTCTACCCAGAGGCACTAGCGGCTCTGGCGGCTGAGAGGGCAAAGACTGCAGGGGTCGAGATAGAGATCTGGGACGAAAAGCGACTTGAAAAAGAGAACTGCGGCGGCATTCTTGGCGTTGGTAAGGGTTCGACTAGGCCCCCGAGACTTGTCAAACTCAGCTATCGCGGCGGTGGTAAGCACCTTGGACTTGCAGGCAAAGGCATCACTTTTGACACCGGCGGGCTCTCACTAAAGCCAGCGGACTCCATGGTCGGCATGAAGTACGACATGGCCGGCGCCGCTACCGTGATGGCGGCAACTATGGCAATTGCTCGACTGAAGCTAAAGGTCGACATCACGACGGTCATGTGCATTGCGGAGAACATGCCTTCAGGACAGGCCACCAGGCCAGGGGACGTCGTCAAGATTCGTGGCGGTAAGACCGTAGAGGTCCTCAACACGGACGCGGAAGGAAGGCTCGTTCTTGCAGATGGCCTGCGAGTCCTATCCGAGCTAAAGCCTGATCACATAGTTGACGTCGCAACGCTCACAGGCGCGGCCACCATTGCCCTAGGAAAGCGCTACAGCGGACTTATGGGCCATGGTCCGGTCGTGGAAAAGGTGCTCGAAGCTGCAAAACAGAGTGAGGAGCTCGTTTGGCACATGCCTCTAGCCGAGGAGCTGCGTAGCACCTTGGACAGTGAGTTAGCAGACATGACGAACGTCAAAATCGGCAATCGTGCCGGCGGCATGATTGTTGGAGGCCTGTTCTTGGAAAAGTTCGTCGATGAGGATGCATCTTGGGCTCACCTGGACATTGCCAGTGCAGCGAACAATGACGGTGCTCCCTATTCGGTCTACCCTTCGGGAGCCACTGGAGTCATGGTTCGCACGTTGGTGAATCTTGCGGGGCTCATCTAATAATCGCAGTAGTAGACTTGCTACCTGTTTGGCGTAAACAGACGGAGCTTTAATGGCGGACACCACTTTTGACCTTGTAATTCTCGGATCGGGATCAGGGGGTTATGCAGCGGCCCTGAGAGCATCTCAGCTGGGCATGAGCGTTGCCCTAATCGAGAGAGACAAGCTCGGTGGCACGTGCCTTCACCGCGGTTGCATTCCCACAAAGGCCCTGCTGCACTCCGCCGAGGTTGCTGACACCGCAAAGGAAGCCGGCAACTACGGAGTCCAAGCGACTTTTCAGGGCATAGACATGACCCAGGTAAACAAGTACCGCGACTCTATTGTCGACAAGCTCTACAAGGGCCTCACCGGTCTAGTCAGCTCAAAAAACATCACCTTTGTTGAGGGTGAGGGGCGCATGACAGGACCGAAGCAGGTAACCGTTGGCACCGATGTTTATGAGGGTAAGAACCTAGTCCTGGCCACAGGCTCAATCTCAAAGACCCTCGGCATTGAAATCACTGGCCGGGTAATTACCAGCGACCAAGCGCTTCAGATGGATTGGGTTCCGAAAAAGGTAGCCATTTTGGGCGGCGGTGTCATTGGCGTCGAGTTTGCCTCCGTCTGGCGCTCGTTTGGTTCAGAGGTTGTCATCATCGAAGGTCTAGATCGCTTGGTTCCAAATGAGGAGCCAGCAATTAGCAAGGCTCTCGATCGTGCCTACCGCAAGCGCGGTATCGAGTCGAAGCTTGGAAACAAGTTCAAGGCAGTAACTCAGACTGCGGATGAAGTCACGATCGAGCTTGAAAACGGTGACAAGGTAACTGCCGACATTCTGCTGGTTGCAGTTGGTCGCGGACCAAACGCCACCGGGTTTGGCTATGAGGAGCAGGGCGTTCATATGGAGCGCGGCTGGGTACTTACCAACGATCGACTCGAGACCAATCTTCCAGGCGTCTACGCCGTTGGAGACATAGTTCCAGGGCTTCAGCTTGCTCATCGCGGCTTTATGCACGGCATCTTCGTTGCCGAGGAGATTGCGGGCCTAGGGCCAATGAAGGTTGATGAGATGGGCATCCCAAGAGTCACCTACTGCGAGCCAGAGATTGCCTCTGTTGGCCTGACAGAAGACCAGGCCAAAGAGAAGTTTGGTGCTGAGGGCATCTCCACCTACGAGTACAACCTCGCCGGCAATGGCAAGAGCAACATTCTCGGCACAGCCGGCGTAATCAAGCTGATTCGACAGATCAATGGCCCAGTAGTTGGATTCCACATGATCGGATCGAGAGCCGGAGAGCAAATCGGCGAGGCCCAGCTAATTGTGAACTGGGAGGCATACCCAGAGGATGTTGCTCCGCACATCCACGCACACCCAACAATGAACGAAGCAATCGGTGAGGCGCATCTAGCGCTGGCCGGTAAGCCGCTTCACGCACACGCATAGCCCTAGTCAGGATAGGAACGATGAGCGAAGTAGTACTACCAGCACTCGGAGAATCGGTAACAGAGGGAACCGTAACTCGTTGGCTCAAGAAGGTTGGCGACACAGTTGCCGTTGATGAGCCGCTAGTCGAGGTATCCACCGACAAGGTTGACACAGAGATCCCTAGTCCTGTCGCCGGTATCTTGCAGCAGATACTTGTGCAAGAAGACGAGACCATTGAGGTCGGAGCCGTACTAGCGGTAGTTGGAGATGGTGCAGCAGCTGAAGCTCCGGCGCCCGCAGCAGCTCCGCCAGCCTCCGAACCAGAATTAGCAGCGCCTGCCCAGCCCGCGGCACCCGCAGCCCCAGCGGCTCCCGTTGCAGAGACCCCAGCACCTACTCCCCCAGCTCCTGTTGCAGCTCCCCCAGCGGCACCTGCACCTGTTGCTCCACCTGCTCCGGTCGCCGCACCGGTGGCGCCACCAGCCCCTCCAGTGCCAGTTGCAGCCGCTCCAGCGGCACCCGCTGCTGCAAGCGACTTGGAGAGCGATCCAAACTACGTAACTCCGATTGTTCGCAAGCTCGCATCCGACATGGGTGTGGATCTTGCCCGCGTCACCGGAACAGGAATCGGTGGACGCATCCGCAAGGAGGATGTCATTGCAGCTGGCTCTCAGGCGCCAGCAGAACCAGCTACCGCTGCAAGTGTTCCAGCTGCAGCTCCTTCGGCAGCTGCAAGCCCACTACGCGGAACGAGCGAGCCAATGACAAGGCTTCGCAAGGTACTTGCAGAGCGCGCGGTTGCCTCAATGCAGCAGTCCGCCCAGCTGACTACCGTCGTTGAGGTTGATGTAACTGCTGTCGCGCAACTAAGAGACCGTGTAAAAGCCGACTTCCTGGCCAAGACAGGCAACAAGCTCAGCTTCATGCCTTTCTTCACTCTCGCAGCAGCTGAAGCGCTTAGGGCTCACCCAAAGATCAACAGCACCGCCGAGGGAGAAAACATCGTCTATCACGATGGAGAGAACATTTCTTTCGCGGTAGACACTGAAAGAGGGCTCCTCACTCCGGTTCTTCGCAACACCGCGAGCATGAGTATCGCCGAGCTTGCCCGCCAAATTGCAGACATGGCAGAGCGCACCAGAAATAACCAGCTGAAGCCAGATGAGCTTTCGGGTGGCACCTTTACCGTTACCAACACCGGTTCTCGAGGTGCACTATTTGACACCCCAGTGGTGTTCCTTCCACAGTCCGCAATCCTTGGAACAGGAATCGTCACGAAGCGACCAGCGGTCGTCAAAGATGCCTCCGGCAATGAAGCTATTGCTATTCGCTCAATGGTTTACCTGGCACTCTCCTATGACCACAGAATCATCGACGGAGCCGATGCCTCTCGTTACCTCTCGGACGTAAAGATGCGACTAGAAGCCGGAGCCTTTGAGCCAAACCTCGGTATCTAGTCAGCTCGGGGGCATTATGCCTTTTCCCAAAGGGCTGGCCGAGGAGGTAGCTCTTGCCTGCGTTTGAACGAATTGGATTCGCGCCTAATTTGGTGGGCTATGACGAGGGCTACAGAAAACAACTAGAGGTCCACGCGGAGGTTGTTTCAGGCAAGAGGCCTGACACAGTTCTGCTTCTGGAACACACCAGTGTCTACACAGCAGGCAAGCGCACTGAGCTTGACGAGCTTCCCGATGATGGAAGTGAGTTCGTAGAGACCAATCGCGGAGGCAAGATCACCTGGCATGGACCGGGACAACTGGTGGGTTACCCAATCATGCGACTGCCACAACCAATAGATGTCGTGAACTACGTCCGCTACCTAGAAAAGACTCTTATTGAGGTCATCGCCGAGCTCGGGGTGAAAGGCGAGCGGGTAGATGGAAGAACTGGAGTGTGGGTCGATAACGGAGACGAGCTTGTGAAAGTTGCCGCAATTGGTATCCGCGTCTCGGAAAAGGTCACGATGCACGGCTTCGCCCTGAATTGCAACAACTCTCTCGAACCCTACGAGCACATAATTGCCTGTGGCATCCAGGATGCAAGAAGTAGCACCCTAAGCGAATTAGCATCTAGGGATGTAACACCTGTCGAAGCAGCTACCCTTGTAGAGCAGATAATGAAAGAGATCCCAAATGCCAGAGGTTAATCCCACGCGAAAACTGCTTCGCTTGGAGGTCCGCAACTCTCAGGTGCCGATTGAGCGCAAACCAGAGTGGATCCGCACAACGGCGAAAATGGGGCCTGAATACAAGCAGCTGCACTCGCTTGTGAAGGACCAGGGTCTCAACACAGTCTGCCAAGAAGCTGGCTGCCCCAACATTTTTGAGTGCTGGGAAGACCGCGAGGCTACGTTCCTAATTGGCGGTTCGCAATGCACCAGGCGCTGCGATTTCTGCCAGATCGACACCGGTAAACCAGCCGCATTTGATGCCGATGAGCCAAGACGAGTCGGAGACTCGGTCACGAAGATGCAGCTGCGCTATGCAACAGTTACCGGTGTTGCAAGAGATGACCTGCCCGATGAGGGTGCCTGGCTCTATGCGGAAACCATCAGGCAAATCCACAAGCAATCCCCAGGAACAGGCGTTGAGATCTTGGTCCCAGACTTCTCGGGTAATCCAGAACTTTTGAAGCTTGTCTTCGAGGCAGCCCCTGAGGTCTTTGCGCACAACGTTGAAACAGTCCCAAGAATTTTCAAGAGAATCAGGCCTGCGTTTGACTACCAGCGCTCAATGGACGTAATAACCCAGGGACGGGAATATGGGCTAGTCACCAAGTCAAACCTGATTCTTGGCATGGGTGAGGAGCGCGATGAGATTATTCAGGCTCTGCACGATCTGCACGATGCCGGAACCGACATCATCACCATCACCCAGTATTTGAGGCCCTCCCCTAGGCACCACCCCGTCGAGCGTTGGGTTAAGCCGCAGGAGTTCGTCGAGCTTGCAGAGATTGCCGAAGGCATTGGATTTTTGGGAGTGCTTTCTGGTCCTTTGGTTCGCTCCAGCTATCGTGCAGGTCGGCTCTGGGCAAAGAGCATGATTGCAAAGGGTAGAGATATTCCTGAGGAGCTTCGTCACCTCGCGGACAAGCTCGAGTTCGCACAAGCCAGCGCGATTGCCTAAGTAGACTAGGCCCGTGGCAAAGAAAGATAAGGCTCCCGGCAGACTCAAGCAGCTGCTCCAGGTTTATAAACTCACGGCTAAAAACGACCCGACCAGCGTTTGGATTGCTCTTCTTGGGTTTCTCCTAGCAACAGGTGGTGGACTGCTCGTTGGCTTCCTGCTTGGAGGTGGCGAAGCGTGGAGCCTGACCATTTGGACAATCTCGGGTGTGGTCTCAGGAGTTCTGATCGCAATGATCTTGATGTCCAAGCGCGCAGAGCGCAATGCATATCAACAGATCGAGGGCCAAGCAGGCGCGGTGGGAGCTGTTCTCGACACTCAGATAAAGCGCAGCTGGAGAGCATCGTCAGTCCCAGTTTCAGTCAACCCAAAAAGCCGTGAGGCCATTTACCGAATGATTGGCCCCGCGGGAGTTGTCCTGATCGCTGAGGGTTCGTCCGCGAGAGTCCAGCAGATGCTTCAGGATGAGACTCGCAAGGTCAACCGGGCCGCGCCAGGTGTGAAAGTACACCAGCTGAAGGTGGCAACAGACGACACCGGTGTCAGGCTCTATGAGCTTCTCAAGACCGTATACAAGCTTGGTAAGACCCTAAAGAGGGCGGAGGTTGCAGTAGTTGCAAACCGTCTCGATGCACTTGGCGGGCTGTCGATACCCATTCCAAAGGGAATTGACCCTACAAAGGTTCGTGCACCAAAGCGCAAGTTTTAACATTTCTGAAACATAAGCTCGGTAGTTTTTCCTCATTCCCTGTGGCGACACAGTTCACCTAAGAAAGAGATACCTATGTTCAAGACAGCCTCTGAGGTGTTGGCATACATCAAGGAACACGACGTCAAGTTTGTCGACGTTCGCTTCACAGACCTTCCTGGTGTGCAGCAGCACTTCAACCTTCCTGTTTCTCAGATTGATGAAGACTTCTTTGCCAATGGCCAGCTCTTCGATGCCTCCTCAATTAGGGGTTTCGCTGCCATCCACGAAAGTGACATGCAGCTCATCCCAGATGTGACGACCGCATGGATTGACCCATTCAGAGTCGAAAAGACCCTGATCATGAACTTTGACATCTACAACCCAAGAAACGGTGAGCTCTATCACCGCGACCCACGTCAGGTGGCCCACAAGGCAGAGCGTTACCTGCAGTCAACCGGCATCGCTGACACTGCATTCTTCGCACCTGAGGCGGAGTTCTTCATCTTCGACGAGGTCCGCTACGAGGTGAAGTCGAACACTGCCTACCACATGGTCGACTCGGTAGAGGGCCCGTGGAACAGCGCCAAGGCTGAAGAGGGCGGAAACCTCGGTAACAAGACTCCCTACAAGGGCGGGTACTTCCCAGTATCTCCAACCGACCATCTAGCAGACATCCGTGACGCGATCGTGCTTGAGCTGGAGGCCGCAGGTCTTTCAGTTGAGCGATCCCACCACGAGGTTGGGACCGCCGGTCAGTGTGAGATCAACTACCGTTTTGACCAGCTGATCAAGAGCGCCGACGACATCTTGAAGTTCAAGTACATCGTCAAGAACGTTGCCAACCAGTTTGGAAAGACCGCAACCTTTATGCCGAAGCCTCTCTTTGGTGACAACGGTTCGGGTATGCACGTCCACCAATCCCTCTGGAAAGATGGCAAGCCACTGTTCTACGACGAGTCTGGCTACGGAGGTCTGAGTGACACTGCGCGCTGGTACATCGGCGGAATCCTGAAGCACGCTCCAGCGATTCTGGCCTTCACCAACCCGACCATCAACTCCTACCACCGACTGATTCCAGGCTTCGAGGCACCGGTGAACCTGGTCTACTCGGCTGGTAACCGCTCGGCTGCAATTCGTATCCCGATGACCGGATCCAACCCCAAGGCTAAGCGCATTGAGTTCCGCGCGCCTGACAGCTCAGGAAACCCATACCTTGCCTTCTCAGCCATGCTGATGGCAGGTCTGGACGGTATCAAGAACCGCATCGAGCCGCACGAGCCAGTGGACAAGGATCTCTACGAGCTACCAGCAGAAGAGGCCAAGGCAATCCCTCAGGTCCCGGGTAGCCTCGAGCAGGTTCTTGTAGCCCTTGAGAATGACCACGACTTCCTACTAGAGGGCGACGTGTTCACCAAGGACCTAATCGAGAACTGGATCGACTACAAGCGTGAGAAGGAGCTAAAGCCAATGGCTCAGCGCCCTCACCCATACGAGTTCGAGCTCTACTACGGCGTCTAGTCCAAGAGTGTAAGTGAAGAGGGAGGCAAGGAAACTTGCCTCCTTTTTCTATTGCGCGAAGAGCTTTTCGTAGACAGCTCTGGCTTTGCGTGTGGTACTGAGGTAGTCCTCCTCCAAGCGCGATGCCGAACCAGGTGCATACTCCAGAATTCTCGCCATCGCCTCTAGCTGCTTCCTGTCCGCAGGAAGAATGTCGACCAACTTGTCTACCGCCAATACCAAGGCACTCCTGCAACGCGAAGCTAGGAGCCAGGCGGCTCGCAGGGATTGGGCCTCCTGCTTAGAAATCTTTCCGAGGGACTCAAGTTCATCTAGTGCTTCTAAAGTTCCGAGGACTCTGAGCTTTGAATCTTGGAATGCATTTCTTAGTTGAAACAGCTGAACCAACCACTCGACATCACTGATGGAGCCCTTGCCTAGCTTGAGGTGCCTTGCAGGATCCGCGCCCTGAGGAAGACGCTCTGTTTCAACGCGCGCCTTGATCCTGCGAATCTCGGTCAGCTGATTAGTGGTTAGCTTCTCTGGATAGCGGAAGGCGTCCATCAGAGACGTAAATTCAGAGGCGAGCTGATCTGAACCGGAAATTACTCTTGCCCTCAACAGCGCCTGGTACTCCCAGGTGTCGGCCCATTTCTCGAAGTAGGCCCTGTAACTATCAAGTGACCTGACCCTTGGACCATTTTTACCCTCAGGCCTAAGCCCAAGGTCCAGCTCAAAAGCCATGATGGAGTCCTTGACCAGTGCCAGCAAGCGTGAGCTCACACGCTCCGCGACTGCTTGCGCCTCCTCGTCTTTCGAGAGGTAGACAAGCATTGCATCCGCGTCCGAACCAAAGCCCAACTCCTCACCGCCGAGTCGGCCCATCGCTACGATGCCTAAATCAATCTCCTCCGACTCCTTGGCAAGAACGAGCATGGTTCGGAGATAGGAATCCATGATTGCGCTTAGGCCCTTACTAATTTGAGCCATACTGCTGACCCCCAGAACCGCCCCAATGGCAACCCGTAGGGTCTCTCTTCTGCGGATGTTCCTGATTAGATCTGCCGCAGTAGCGGTCTCCTCTTGTCTTGAGACCACCGCCAGCATCTCCGACTCAATTACGCCAACGTCCCTCGGGAGAAGCTCTGAATCATCGCCAAACCAAGAGGTTGCATCAGGGATTCGCTCAAGCACTCGGGCCACCATCCCAGAGGAGGACAACACCCTCATCAGTCGTTCTGCCGCCCCGGATGAGTCTCGTAGCATCCGCAGGAACCATGGCGTCTCGCCAAGCTCTTCACTTAGACGCCTGAAGCTCAAGAGGGCTCTGTCTGGGTCGGTGCCCTCTGCCATCCAGCGAATCAAAACGGGCAAGAGGGTCCGCTGAATCGTCGCTCTCCTAGAGACACCAGTGGTAAGGGCATTGATGTGATTCAGCGCACCCTTGGGGTCCACGAATCCAAGTGCCACAAGTCTTCGCTCAACATCCTCGGCACTAAGGGTGATCTCTCCGGGAGTAAGAGCAGCTGTTGCAGCCAGTAGAGGACGATAGAACACCGAGTCGTGAAGCTCGGCAACCTCCGCACGGACACTCTCGAGGCGAGCAGTAAGTTCCGCGGCACTAAGTCCCAGTCCGCGGGCGACTCTTCTAAATTCCTCCTCCCTGGATGGTATGAGGTGGGAGCGCCTTAGCTTTTGCAGCTGAATCCGGTGCTCTAAGGCCCTCAGGAAGCGGTAGTGGGCGGCGAGCTTGGATTTATCAGAGCGGGATAGAAGTCCTGCATCACTAAGAGCCTCAAGAGCACTTAGCGTGTCCATGACGTGGAGCGAGTCATCGCCAACACCGTGCACCAACTGCAGTAGCTGCGCAGTGAATTCAACATCTCTCAGCCCGCCACGACCTAGCTTTAGGTTGCTTGCCCGCTCTTCCGCGGGAATGTTGTCCAGCACTCGCTTTCTGAGGTGTCTTGCGCTGTCGACAATGGCCGAGCGATCCTGGTACTGCCAGATCATGGGCTTGATGGTCGAAATGTAGGCCTGGCCGAGTTCGGAATTTCCAGCCGCAAAGCGCGCTTTGAGAAGCGCCTGAAACTCCCAGGGCTCCGCCCACTTTTGGTAATAGGCAGTGTGAGCCTCAAGAGTGCGAACCAGTGCCCCTGACTTACCCTCTGGCCTTAGATTTGGGTCCACCTGCCACAGCCCAGGTTCAACCTCGACCGCATCGATTACTTGCTGCATTCGAGTGGCAATCTTGGTCGCGACATCAACACTTTCTGTGCTGGTCGCAGCGTAAATCACATCTACGTCGGAGACGTAGTTGAGCTCCTTGGCACCTGTCTTACCCATCGCAATAACGGCGAGCGGAAGCGGCTTCACATCCTCCGGTTTGAGGCGGCCCTCCGCCACTAGCTCGGCAATTGCAACCTCGATAGCGCTTTTGAGTGTCTCGTCCGTGAGCTCCGTGAGCGCCATAGAAACATCGCGATAGGCAGCGGCCGGGTCTTTTTGAGAGAGGTCCCAGTCAATGATTCTTAGAAGAGAGTCTCTGTAACTAACCCTTAAATCTTTGCGCGAAGACGGGGCGACCTTGTAGTTCTTGCCCAACTCGGGCTTCTTGGGAAGCTTGAACGACTGGGGGTGGCGCAGCAAGTGCTCGGCTATACCATCAGAGGCGCCTGTGATTCGGCAAAACCTCTCAGCAAGGAACGAGTCTGAGAGTGTTTTGGAAACTGCCTTTGGTTGGATTTCAGCCATCCTGATGAGAAAATCAAGCGCCCTATCTGGGGATGCAGCAGACGCCAAGGGAGTAAGTGCGGAGTGGCCCCAGTCCCCCACAAGCTCAACAAGGCGATCCAGTTTTGAGACAGTCTCACTGAGGTTTTCGAAGCCTAGCTTTGCCAGCTCGCTTAGCGGATTGCTGCGACCTCTGGTCATTTAGAGAGTGCGGAGGTTTTGCTCGATTTCAAAAGGAGTGACCTGAGAGCGATACTCTGCCCACTCATTTCTCTTGTTGGCAAGCACATAGCTAAAGACTCGCTCGCCGAGGACCTCGGCTGCCAGCTCACTTTCCTCCAGCTTTCTAATAGCGTGGTCTAGCGACTGCGGTAGGGCTTCAATACCCATTGCACGCCGCTCCATATCGCTTAGAGACCAGACATCATCCTCGGTCTCGACCTGCAGCTCGTAGTTCTCCTCGATACCCTTTAGGCCCGCTGAGAGAAGTAGTGAGTAGGCAAGATATGGGTTTGCGGCGCTGTCCATTGCGCGGTACTCGATACGCGTGCTCTGAGCCTTCTCTGGCTTGTGAAGCGGCACGCGGATTAGTGCACTGCGGTTGTTGTGGCCCCAACTGACGTAGCTTGGTGCCTCTCCCCCGCCCCAAAGGCGCTTATAGCTATTCACGAACTGGTTGGTGACAAGCGTGATTTCTGGAGCGTGCTTGAGGACGCCGGCCATGAACTTTCTAGCGGTGTTAGAAAGGTGGTATTCGGCGCTTGCGTCGAAGAAAGCGTTCTTATCCCCCTCAAATAGCGAGAAGTGGGTGTGCATGCCGCTACCGGGTTGGTCGGTGAAGGGCTTGGGCATAAAGGTTGCATAAACACCCTGCTCGATCGCCACCTCCTTGACCACGGTTTTAAACGTCATGACGTTGTCAGCCATTGAAAGAGCATCTGCATAGCGCAGGTCAATCTCGTTCTGACCAGGACCACCCTCGTGGTGGGAGAACTCGACCGAAATCCCCAGCTGCTCAAGCATTGTGACGGCTCTGCGCCTGAAGTCGTGAGCTGTGCCACCGGGCACATTGTCAAAGTATCCGGCCTGATCCACTGGCATTGGCAGACCATCAGCCCCGAGCTCCGATGACTTCAGGAGATAAAACTCGATCTCGGGGTGGACATAAAAGCTAAAGCCAAGCGATGCGGCCTTGTCTAGGGCCTTTCGAAGCACATTTCTGGGGTCTGCAGCGGCAGGTTGGCCATCTGGTGTGGCAATGTCGCAGAACATCCTGGCGGCAGGGTCAACGCTGCCCCGCCAAGGCAAGATTTGAAAGGTGCTGGGGTCTGGGATTGCCAGCATGTCAGCCTCTGATGTGCGGGCAAGACCCTCGATAGCGCTACCGTCAAAACCAATGCCCTCCGCAAATGCACCCTCAATTTCGGCAGGCGCAACGGCGACAGATTTCAGGGTTCCGGCAACGTCGGTAAACCAGAGCCTGATGAACTTTACGCCGCGCTCCTCAATGGTGCGAAGTACGAACTCTTGTTGCTTGTCCATTACAGCCTCCTGACACTCCTAATAGGCTAGTGCTTGTGCAAGAAATCCGTATTGGCTTTGGCCAGATAAACCCCGTCGTGGGTGACTTTGCACATAACTCAAAACAAATACTTCAGATCATGAATGATGCGGCCGGAAAGGTCGATCTATTGATCTTCGGTGAGCTAGCTCTCTGCGGCTATCCGCTTGGAGATCTCAGCTATCGCGCGGACATTATCTCTGCAACACAGGAAGCACTGGAGCAGCTTGTGGCTGAAAGTGCAGAGCCTAGACTTGCCTCGCTGACAGTGGTTCTTGGACATGTCAGCGCTGCAGCGACGCATTCAGACCAGCAGTCTTCCTACGCCTCCGCCCATAACTCCGCCACCGTCTTCTCAGGCGGTGAAGTTATCGGTCGCTACGACAAGAAATACCTGCCTAACTACGACGTATTTGACGACTGGCGCAACTTCGTGCCTGGCTCGAGCGAACTCCTTTTTGAACTTCAGGGCCAAAGGGTTGCGGTAGCAATTTGTGAAGACATTTGGCACCCGGAAGCTCCCCAGCGTGATGAGTTAGCAAATGCTGGCGTTGACCTTCTGGTAGTTCCAAATGGCTCTCCCTACACCCGTGACATCCAGTCAAGAAGGCGTAACGCAGCGCGTAGCTACCAAAGAGGCTTCGCTATCGCCTATGCGAACCTTGCTGGAGGGCAGGATGATCTGGTCTTTGATGGCGATAGCTTCCTAATGGGTAAAGACGGCCAGGAGCTCTACCGAGCCGGGATGGAACCTGGCCTGTTTATTACCGAGACAAAGGAGCTAGAGCCAGTACTCGACGACGAGCCGCAAAGGCTTTATGAGGTGCTGGTAACAGGTCTGCGCGACTATTGCGGAAAGACGGGTCAAGACAAGGTTTTACTTGGCTTCTCAGGCGGCATTGACAGCTCACTAACTGCAGCAATTGCGGTTGATGCGCTTGGCTCCCAGGCAGTGTTGGGGATAGGTCTACCCTCCCGCTATTCCTCAGATCATTCCCTTGCAGACGCCCAGCAGCTGGCAAATAACCTAGGTTGTGAGTTTCGCGTCATCCCAATAGATAAAGCCCACGTTGCCTTTGAAGATATGGTCGACCTCAAGGGACTTGCAGGCGAAAACGTTCAAGCAAGGATCCGTGCGGTCACCCTCATGGCAATCTCCAACTCCGAGGGAAGACTGCTCCTAACAACAGGCAACAAGAGTGAAATAGCCGTTGGTTACTCAACAATGTATGGGGATTCCGCAGGGGGTTTTGCTCCAATCAAAGACATTCTCAAGACCGACGTCTGGAGACTAGCAAGGTGGCTAAATGCCAGCAGGGGCAAGGAATTAATTCCTATGTCATCAATAGAGAAGCCACCGTCTGCGGAGCTCAGCCCTGGGCAACTTGATTCCGACTCGCTGCCGGACTACAACCTGCTCGATGACATTCTTCGGCTACTTATTGAAAAGACGGCAACCGTGGATGAGGTCGTTGCCCTGGGCTTCGAGCGGGAACTTGTAAGCGAAGTTGATAGCAAGGTGCGTGCGGCTGAGTGGAAACGCTCTCAAGGGGCTATCGGGACCAAGACAACTGCTGTGGCATTCGGTTCTGGGCGTAGAGTTCCAATTACAACTCGTTTTGGGAAACTATGAAAATCAGAACATCGACACTTTTAGAGCTCAAGCGAACCGGAAAAAAGTTCAGCTGCCTAACCAGCTATGACCAACAGACTGCTGAAATCTTTGATGCTGCCGGTATCGAGGTACTTCTAGTTGGTGACAGTGCGAGCAACACCGTACTTGCAAACGACGACACCATCTCGGTGACGCTTGATGAAATGATTCCCTTTGGGAAGGCTGTTGCGAGATCGGCCAGGAGCGCCCTCGTCGTATTTGACCTTCCATTTGGCTCCTACGAAGAATCTGCCGACCAAGCACTTAAGAACTCAATCAGGGTCATGAAGGAGACCGGCGCCCATGCCGTCAAGCTAGAGGGACCGAAGTCCGAGCAAATTAGACACCTGGTGGATAGCGGTATCCCCGTTATGGGCCATGCCGGCTTCACGCCCCAGTCCGTGCATGCGCTGGGTGGCTACAAAATTCAAGGCAAGAACGACGAGGCCGCGAAGCGACTGCGCGAAGACTGCCTAGCCATCGAAGAAGCTGGCGCTTTTGCGGTTGTGCTGGAGATGGTCCCAGCTGATCTCGCGGCTGAGATAACCAGCGAGCTAACAATCCCAACAATCGGAATTGGCGCAGGGGCCGGCACTGACGGACAGGTCCTGGTTTGGACAGACTTTGCAGGCCTCTCGGGACGCTCCCCGTCATTCTCAAAGAGCTACCTAAACCTTCGAGAGCTCCTCACAGACGCTGCCACCCGTTACAGAACTGAGGTTGCCGAGGGAGCTTTTCCAACCAAGGATCAGAGCTTCTAGTCCTCGTCCCAATCCTTTGCGTCCTCTTCGCGCAACCGCCTAGCGCGTTCAAAGATGAGTTTTTCGGCCCTAGCTGCTTCCTCGAAAGACTCAAAAGGACCGAGACGGTTTACCGCTAGAGACTTAGGTCCCTTTTCTACTTCACGAGTTTTTTGATTGAACCAATACTTCAACTCTTCGGCCATGAAACCAAAGATACCGCCTTAGAAAAATAAGATAAGCGCAATGCCCGTAAATGCTAGAGGTCACCTGGTCCCAGGAAAGCTCTCCCCCAGACGCGAAGTTCCAGCCAGCATCAAAAAACCAGAGTATGTCGGCAAGCCAGCTCCTACCCCCCACACAACAGGAGACCGCTACGACCAGGCCACTGTTGCAAAGATCCGCGCAGCTTCAAAGCTTGCGGCAAGAGCCCTGGAGCTCATTCTTGGAAGCGCAAAGCCTGGGATGACAACAGATGACCTAGATCGAATTGGTCATGAGTTTCTAGTTGAAAACGGCGCCTATCCTTCGACTCTGGGTTACCGGGGCTTTCCAAAATCAATCTGCACATCTTTGAATGAGGTGGTCTGCCACGGTATTCCAGACGACACGATCATGCGAGACGGGGACATTCTCAATGTGGACATCACCGCTTACATTGACGGCGTCCACGGCGACACAAACGGGTCTGTGATTATTGGTGAGGGATCTCAGGAGGCAATCGATCTGGTTGAACGCACCAAAGAAGCCATGCACCGAGGCATCAGGGCGGCCCTGCCTGGACGGGAGGTAAGCGTGATTGGAAGGGCGATTGAGTCATACGCAAAGCGCTTTGGTTACGGGGTGATTCGAGATTTCACAGGCCACGGGGTGGGAACGAGCTTTCACACCGGTCTTATCATCCCCCACTACGACGCACCCGAATACTCAACAGTTATCGAAACGGGCATGGTCTTCACAATCGAGCCGATGATTACCCTTGGCAGCCACGAGTGGGATATGTGGGAAGACGGTTGGACGGTAACCACGAAGGACAAGTCCCTGACGGCACAGTTTGAACACACCATCCACATCACCGAAGATGGGCCTGAAATTCTTACGGAGGCTAAATGAGCAAGAAGGCAGTAGGAATAGACATCGGTGGCACCGGCATCAAGGGCGCTCTAGTCAGCACAAAGACCGGAGAGCTTAGATCCGAGCGCATCAAGCTCGGCACACCAGAGGGTGGAGAGCCCGAGGCCATAGCCGAGGTGGTGAGAGATATTGCCGCCGCCGTCGACGACAAACCAGAGCGCGCCCTAGGCATCTGTTTTCCCGCAGTTGTGAAGCACGGGATCACCCAGTCGGCTGCAAACGTCAGTGATCGTTGGATAGGACTGGATGCTGATGAGCTGTTCTCGAACACCTTGAACCGACACGTTCACGTCATCAATGATGCCGATGCAGCAGGGGTCGCAGAAGTTAAGTTTGGCGCGGGAAGAAAGCGCTCGGGACTAACCGTGATGACCACGCTAGGAACCGGAATTGGGAGCGCGCTGTTCTATAACGGTGTACTGATACCAAATGCAGAGCTCGGTCACCTTGAAATTGACGGGGTCGACTACGAGACTCGTGCGTCCTTTGCGGCTATGGAGAGGGACAGCTTGAGCTTCGAAGAGTGGGCCGAAAGGCTTCAGATTTACTTCTCAACGCTCGAGAAGCTCTTCACTCCAGATCTATTCATTGTCGGAGGCGGCGTTAGTAAGTCACATGAGCAGTTCTTGCCGCTACTAAAGCTGAAAACTGAAATCGTTCCGGCAGCTCTGCAGAACTCAGCCGGGATTATCGGTGCTGCAGCTCTTGCCTATGCAAGTGAATGATGGGTCGGCCGATACGCCGGGTTCTGTAGCGCTTTCGCGCTGACGGTCATCTATCTCGGCCACCGATTGCTCGGTGGCTCTAGCAACCTACCCGGAGGCATTAGGCGAGCAGCCCTGCCTCCTGCTTGGTCTTGCTCCAGGTGAGGTTTACCTAGCCGGAATAGTCACCTACACCGCTGGTGGTCTCTTACACCACCGTTTCACCCTTACCCTTGCGGGCGGTTTACTTTCTGTTGCACTATCTCTCGGGTTACCCCGGGTGGGCGTTACCCACCACCTCGCTCTGTGGAGCCCGGACGTTCCTCGACTATGTCGCGACCGCCTGGCCGACCCATCGCCTATAAGCCTAGTTTCGGATCAGGTGTTGGCAAGAGTTGAGAACGAAGACCTCTGCGAAGTCCAGGTCGAAAAAGCGATAGATGCTGATGCCACCAGGGGAAGAATTCAGGTTGAAGTAGGCATTCTTTGCGCCCTTGAATGCGGCCGCAGAAAATGCTCTGGTTGGCATCATGTGAGTGGCTACCGCCACCGCCTTACCGCGATTTTCCTCGATGATTTCCTCTAGCGCTGCCCAGACCCTTGACTGCATGTCCAACACGGATTCCCCATTGGGGGGCGCCACCTCGAGTGATCCTCTCCAGGCGCTCACTAGGTCCAGCTCGTCTGTTTCGAGCTGCGCCATCTCAAGCATCTCCCAGTCGCCAAACCCAATTTCCTTCAGCCGCACATCTGAGATGAGCTCCAGACTGTCTTTAGCTATTGCGCTGCCGGTTTGAGTTGTTCTCAGCATCGGCGAGTGATAAACCCGAGACAGCTCCGGCAGGCCGAACTCGCTGAGCAGGATAGGCAGCTGTTTGGCTGCCGCGCTGGCTTCAAAGAGACCCAGCTCGCTCAGCTCAGGATCGGTTCCGTCTCCCCCAGAAATCAGATTCTTTTCGGTGTTGACTGTGTGGCCATGTCTGACAACCGCAATAGTCGTTGGCTCTTGATACTGCCTCGGGGCCCTTATTGAACGGGGCTGAATTGAGCTAAGTGGCAGATTCGCCTTCTCGGTTGAGGTGAAGTCACCCTCGTCCAAAGCCCGATTGGCGTTAGCATCCGCATGTGAATTTTGCTCTCTTGGTACCCACTCGAACGTGGCATCGAATTGGTTCAGCATGCCTCTTGCTTCAATTGCGAGCTCCTGCATGCCAGAGTTCTTGATCTTCCAGCGTCCAGAAAGCTGTTCCACGACCAGCTTCGAATCAAGGCGGATGGTCACCTGACGGTGACTGGTTGTGCTGAGATAGCGAAGCCCCGCGATCACACCTGCGTATTCAGCCTGGTTATTGGTTGCGGTCCCGAGATTCTCTCCGAAGTCGGCAATGAGATTTCCCTCATTGTCGATAATGTGCACGCCATATGCGGCCGGCCCTGGATTGCCTCTCGACGCCCCATCGGCGTAGAGAAAGATCATGCTCTGACCAACATCGCGGAGCACTCACTGCAGGTGGCAAGCTCATCAGCTGGGACGCGGCTAATTTCAGCCATTGCGGTTGAGTTGAGGTTCATGTTGCAAGCGCTGCAGCTTGATCCAGTGAGCCTTCCAACTGCCGCTCCCCGCTGAATCTTTTTGTCAAAAAGTTCAACCAACTCAGAAGGTAATTTGGCTCTTAAGTCCTCTATTGAAGCCACGAGAGCGGTGTTCTCAGCCCTTAGGCCCTCAAGCTCGGCAGTGATGTTGGATTTGGTGTTCTCCAAGGCATCCTCAGCGCTTTTACGCTGCTCCTGAAGTGAATCAAGTTCTGCAATAGCGACGTCTCGCTGTTCCATTAGTTCAAGTTCTGTGTCTTCGAGATTGCTCTTGCGATTATTCAGGGAGGCAATCTCGTGCTCTATGCCGGCAATGTCCTTTGGGTTTGAGGATTGATTCATGCGTTCCAGGTCTTTCTGAAGTCGCTTTTCGACCAGCTCGACATCTGATTCAAGTCTCTTGATGTCTCTCTCTACGTCCTCCACGCGACTGCGCTGGGCACTTAGGCTCCCGGTGATTTCAGCCAACTGCGCTCGAGCCTCCTCGATGGCAGGAGAAGACGATAGCTCTTTGGCCTTGAGAACCACAGAGCGCTGAGCGAAGACCTTGGTCTGAAGCTCAAGGAGGGTCTCTAGCTCTTCCACGGATGCTTTCACTGCATCACCGCAAAGTCCCAGGGATCTGTCCTTATCTCACTCACTGCAAACTCGACATCCGAGTGCAGTTTTGACAGCTGCATAGCTGCGGATTCCAACCAGATTGACTCAGCTGCCCAGTGCGAGATGTCCATTAGAGCTGGGCCATCCACCAACTGCGATAGCTCAATAAAGTCTTGTGAGGGGTGATGGCGGAGGTCACTAGTGATAAAAACATCAGCCTTAGATTCAAGAGCTTGGCCTAAAAAGCCATCCCCTGCCCCACCAACAAGCGCAACGCGACTAATCATGCGCTCGGGTTCTCCAGCAACTCTCACTCCTTGAGCGACCGGCGGCAATACTTTGGCAACGTTTCTAGCGAAATCTACGAGCTTCTGACTCGAGACAATGCCGACGCAGCCATGACCGGTCATCGGATCTAGAGGGGAGATCTCAGTGAGACCCAATGCGGCTGCGAGGGACTGCGATACACCCCCAATTGCGACATCTGCGTTTGTATGGGCTGCAAAGATTGCCAAGCCACCCCGCACAGCCTTTGTTATGAGGTTCCCCTTTGCCGTTAGCTCGCCTAATTCATGAACAGGCCTAAGCAGCATCGGGTGATGAGTAAGAAGAAGCTGCGCACTTGATTCAATTGCCTCATCAACCACCTCAGCGGTGACATCAACACTCAATAGCACCCTGGAAACCTCGCTAGCTGGATGACCTAGCATTAGGCCGACTCGATCCCAGTCTTCGGCGGTAGCGGTTGGCCAGAGCTCCTCGAAGCTTTTCAGTAGATGAGAGAGAGCTGTCATAGGTAAAGCAAACCAGAAAAATCTGGTTTGGATTTGTTTTTGTTCGAAGTGGGCCCTACCGGGCTCGAACCGATGACATCCACGGTGTAAACGTGGCGCTCTACCAACTGAGCTAAAGGCCCGCCCGAAATACTACTACAGATAATGACCTAGAGAAGTTCTAGTGCGCTTCGGTAGCTGGCCATATCTCTGGCCTCTCCCGGAGAGGTGGTGAACTTGGCAACCACGATTTGGTCGTGGTTAATAACATAGGTGGCACGGGTGCCGTGTCCTCGCTCCTCTAAGAAGGCGTCATAAAGCTTCGTGACTTCTCCGTGTGGCCAGAAATCTGCAAGCAGTTGGAACTCATAGCTCTCGGCCTCGGCAAAGGCTGCCTGGGTGAATTTACTGTCCACGCTGATTGCGACTAGCTCCACCTTGGCGTCTTTGAACACATCACGGTTGTCTCTAAGTTCACACATCTCACCCGTGCAGGTCCCACTGAATGAAAGTGGGTAGAACACCAAAACCACTGGTTTTCCCTTGTACTCACTTAGCTTGAACTCTTCGCCGTGCTGGTTCGAAAGTGCGAAATCTGGGGCGATGTCTCCTACTGATACGGCCATGTGAGCTCCTTGTGTTGGGACTTAGGACTATAGCTAAACAAATACACGAATACCTGAATAGACTTTAGTCGCCCACAAAATGGGAACTTTTAGTAAACAGCCACGAAAAGAGGCTTTAGCGGTGTCAATAAACAACCAAGATGCTTTCGCTGTCAACAATCCTGACAGGGACCCCCAGGAGACAGCCGAGTGGCTTGAATCACTTGATGCCCTAGCCAAGACCCACGGTCGCGGTCGCGCCCGAGAAATCATGCTGAACCTACTGAGGCGTTCACATGAGCTGCAGCTGAATGTTCCTCTGGTGCCAACCACTGACTACATCAACACCATTAGCCCTGAGGACGAGCCGCAGTTTCCTGGAGATGAGCAGATTGAGAGAACCTACCGCGCGTGGATGCGCTGGAACGCGGCCATCATGGTGCACAGGGCGCAGCGTCCCGGCATCGCTGTTGGTGGGCACATCTCATCCTTCGCCTCAAGTGCGTCGCTCTATGAGGTGGGCTTCAATCACTTTTTCAAGGGACACGATCACCCAGATGGCTCAGACCAGATCTACATCCAGGGTCACGCCTCTCCCGGTCCCTACGCCAGGGCCTTTCTAGAGGGCAGGCTGTCCGAGGCGGAGATGGACTCCTTCCGTCAGGAAAAGTCGAGAGCGGGTCGAGGCCTTCCCTCCTATCCGCACCCTCGTCTCATGCCGGACTTTTGGCAGTTCCCAACGGTATCGATGGGTCTCGGGCCGATAAGTGCCATCTACCAAGCGCAGTTCAACCGCTACCTCATGGCTCGTGGCTTCAAGGACACCTCCAATCAGCACGTCTGGGCCTTCCTCGGTGACGGTGAGCTAGATGAGGTAGAGAGTCGTGGAGCGCTTCAGCTAGCCGCTAATGACGGACTGGACAACCTCACCTTTGTTGTCAACGCAAACCTGCAGCGGCTTGACGGCCCGGTTCGTGGAAACGGCAAGATCATTCAGGAGCTCGAGAGCTTCTTCCGCGGAGCTGGCTGGAACGTAATCAAGGTCATCTGGGGTAGGGAGTGGGACGCGCTACTTTCCAAGGATCACGACGGAGCTCTTGTAGATCTGATGAACAAGACTCCCGATGGCGACTACCAGACCTACAAGACTGAAGACGGAGCTTTTGTTCGCGAGAACTTCTTCGCACGCGACCCAAGGACCGCGCAACTGGTTGCTGACATGAGTGACGACCAGATCTGGTCTCTAAAGCGCGGAGGGCACGACTACAACAAGATCTACGCCGCATACAAAGCCGCAACCAGCCACAAGGGGCAGCCGACGGTAATCATTGCCAAGACCATCAAGGGCTACGGCCTGGGCAAGAGCTTCGAGGGTCGCAACGCCACCCACCAAATGAAGAAGCTAAAGCTTGATGACCTAAAGCAGTTCAGGGACGAGATGAGAGTTCCAATCTCCGATGCCCAACTTGAGGCAGACCCCTACATGCCTCCCTACTTCATGCCCGGCAGTTCCTCCCCGGAGCTTCAGTACATGCACGAGCGCAGAAAGCAGCTTGGTGGCTACCTTCCAGAGCGAAGGAGCAAATACGTTGACTTCAAGCTTCCAGAGGACAGCGCTTACGACGTCCCGCGAAAGGGATCGGGCAACCAGGAAGTTGCCACCACGATGGCCTTTGTCAGGATGCTCAAGGACCTACTCCGCTCAGAGGGAACGGGCGAACGAATCCAGCTAATCATCCCGGATGAGGCGAGGACCTTTGGAATGGACGCCTTCTTCCCAACCTCCAAGATCTACAACCCCAATGGCATGAAGTACATCTCGGTGGATAGAGAGCTACTCCTGAACTACAAGGAGAGCGAGGCCGGACAGATCCTTCACACCGGCATTAACGAAGCGGGCTCGGTGGCAGCATTCACCGCGTCAGGCTCCTCGTATTCAACTCACGGCCAGCCAATTATCCCGATCTACGTTTTCTACTCGATGTTTGGTTTCCAGCGCACGGCGGACTCGCTGTGGCTAGCGGGAGACCAGATGGTTCGTGGATTCTTGATTGGTGCCACTGCAGGTAGAACGACCCTTACCGGTGAGGGACTCCAGCACGCTGATGGCCACTCGCCCATCATCGCCTACACAAACCCCGCAGTCATTAGCTACGACGCCGCATACGGCTACGAGATTGCCCACATCGTCAAAGCAGGTTTTGAGCGGATGTATGGAGGCAAGCATGAGGATCCGAACGTCATGTACTACCTCACGGTTTACAACGAGCCCATGCTGCAGCCTGCAGAGCCAGAAAACCTCGACGTTGAAGGTGTGCTCAGGGGTATCTACAAGCTAAGTAGCTCAAATGCAGCGGGACACAAGGTTCAACTCTTGGCCTCCGGCGTCGCTGTCCCCTGGGCAATCGAGGCCCAGCAGCTGCTCGCCGAGTACGGGGTTGCCGCCGACATCTGGTCGGTCACAAGCTGGGGCGAGCTGCGCAAGGACGGCTTGAGGGCCGATGAGCAGCGCTTCCTGTATCCAGATCAGGATGCTCCGATGCCATATCTCACCCAAAAGCTCGCAGACGCCGATGGGCCATTCCTGGGCGTGAGCGACTACACCCACTCGCTCCCAGACATGATTCGACCTTGGGTTCCAGGAGACTTTGCAACCCTGGGCGCTGATGGCTTTGGCTTCTCAGATACCAGGCCTGCCGCAAGACGCTTCTTCAAGATCGATGGACCTTCTATCGCTGTAAGGGCACTCGAGCAATTGGTGGCTCAGGGCAAGTTGGATGCCAGCATCCCGCAGCAAGCGATCGACAAATTCAAGCTTCACGATGTCTCAGCGGGCACCAGCGGATCGGCCGGTGGTGACGCCTAAGCACCTTCCATGGCTTAGATCCATTGCTGGTGACCTGGCAACGGCGACACTCTCTCGTCTTGAGGAAACACTCCCCTGGTATTCGCAGATGCCGCCGGCTCGCAGGGCAGCGGTTGGGTCTGTCGCTCAGAGCGGAATCACCAGCTTCATCCAGTGGTACGAAGACCCAGGCTCGCAGCCATGGGTAGCGGCAGATGTTTTCGCCGGTGCCCCCAGAGAGCTACTTAGGTCCATCTCCCTTCAAGAAACCCTGCAACTAATCCACGTAGTTGTAGAAATGGTTGAGGAGAGAGTTGTCTCGGAGCACCCAGATTTGCGAGAGGCCGTGCTTCGCTACTCGAGGGACATTGCCTTTAGTGCAGCCGATGTCTATGCACGCGCGGCAGAGGCAAGGGGTCTGTGGGATGCACGGCTAGAAGCATTGGTCGTAGACAGCATCATCAGCGGAGAGACCTCACAGGAAATCAACTCCCGTGTCGCCGCACTTGGCTGGCGAGCTGATGGACAGGTCGCGGTTTTGTTAGGAACCACCCCCGAGACACCAGATCCTGACAACATGCGAAAGATAGCGCGCAAATCCCAGGCTGATGTCCTGCTCGGGATCCAAGGCCGCAGACAAGTAGCGGTAATTGGCCTACCTGAAATTGTTAGCAAACCAGCAGCAGCTATCACCAAGGTCGCTCAGTCACTGAGCGAGAGCTTCGGTCTTGGTCCGCTCATTCTCGGCCCGGTGGTCAACACTGTCTCTGACGCACCAAGGTCAGCAAGGGCGGCACTATCCGCCAACTCCGTTGCAGCGAGTCGGGAGGTCCCCTCGAGACCGATGCAGGCTGATGACCTTCTGCCAGAGCGGGCGTTGGCAGGCGATTTGTTAGCAAAGCAAACACTCATTGCGAACTATTACCTTCCTCTGGCCGAGAACTCGAGAGAGCTATTGCACACCCTGAGAAACTACTTCGAGCAGGGCGGATCGCTGGAGGCAACCTCAAAGGCCCTTTACGTTCATGCCAACA
>JADHKY010000070.1 GCA_016780945.1 Aquiluna sp.
ACCCAGGGCTTTTTTCGAATTGACCCGAGCGCAACAATCGACACCTCGCCGGGATTCAGGATTGGCGTGCCGGTGTCTACTCCGAAGACGCCAATGTTGGTAATCGTTATCGTTCCCTCGGCCATCTCCTCGGGAGTGGTCTTGCCGTCTCTGGCGGTGGCGGCGAGCTGCTCGATGGCCTGAGCCAGCTCGAGCATGTTCATTGAGTCAGCGTCCTTGATGTTTGGAACTATCAGGCCCCTGGGTGTGGCGGCTGCGATGCCGAGATTCACAAAGTTGTGAACGATGATCTCTTTGTCAGTCCAGGTCGAATTCACCATTGGATTTCTGCGAACAGCCCAGATCATCGCCTTGGCCATAATCAAAAGTGGCGTGACCTTGATGCCGGCAAAGTCAACCGAAGACTTCAGCCGCTTTACATACTCCATGGTTCTGGTGGCATCGACATCTACAAAGATGCTGACGTGTGGGGCGGTAAATGCGCTCTTGACCATCGCGGTGGCAATTGCCTTGCGCACACCCTTGACCGGTATGCGCTCCTCGCGCTCGCTCGGCTGCTGAGGGGTTGTCAGGTTCTTGAAGACCGAGGCCTGAGATGCAGACCCAACAACATCTTCGCGGGTAATCTCGCCGTGCATGCCGGTGCCGGTCACATTCGCCAGATCAACGCCCAAATCCTTGGCAAGCTTGCGAATAGGTGGCTTTGCCATAACAGCTTCTGACGCCGCTGCCGCCTTGACCATGGAAACCGGTATTGCGGTTGAAATCGGGGCGGTATTGACAGCGCGCTTTCTCCGGGACTTCACGTCCCCGGAGTCTCCGTAGCCCACGAGGTTGGGAAGCTTGTATTCGGCTCCGGTGTCGCCCTCTGGCTCGTTGGCTGGAGCATCCGGCTCCGATAGCAGTGGCGCATTGCCCTGAACCACCACCGAGATTATTGGGGTTCCAACCTCTACCGTGTCGCCCTCTGCCACCAGCAGCTCCGAGACCTCACCCTCAAAAGGGCATGGCAGCTCAACCACAGACTTAGCGGTCTCAATTTCACAGATTGTTTGGTTGACTGCGACCTTGTCGCCGGGAGAAACGCGCCAGGAGACGATCTCGGCCTCGGTGAGGCCTTCCCCGACATCGGGAAGTGGGAACTTAGCAATGCTCATGATCTCTCCCTAGTAAGCCAAAACCCTATCAACGGCCTCGAGGATGCGGTCTGCATCCGGGAGGTACTCCTCCTCGAGCTTGGCAGGGGGGTAGGGGGTGTCAAAACCGCCAACCCGAATCACCGGTGCCTCAAGGTAGTAGTAGGCCTGCTCCGCGATGCGGGCGGCAATCTCAGAACCAAGGCTCACATTGTTAGGAGCCTCCTGGGCGATAACTACCCTCGAGGTCTTCTGCACCGAAGCCAGCAGGGTTGGGTAATCAACCGGAGACAGTGAGCGCAGGTCGATGACCTCGATGCTGATTCCCTCTTCGGCTCCCAGCTCAGCTGCTTGCAGGGCAATTGCGACCATGGGGCCATGAGCGATGAGAGTGAGGTCGGTTCCCTCTCGCAGCATCCTGGCAGAGTGCAGGGGTAGCGGCGCGGTGTCTAGGTTTACCGGGCCCTTTTGCCAGTAGCGACGTTTGGGCTCTAGGAAAATGACTGGGTCTGGCGATTCAATAGCCTGCTGAATCATCCAGTAGGCATCGTTGGGGTTCGATGGTGATACCACCCGAAGACCTGGGGTGTGAGCGAAGTAGGCCTCTGGGCTCTCCGAGTGGTGTTCGACAGCGCCAATGCCACCACCAACAGGGATGCGAATAACCACAGGCATCTGCTGGAAACCCTCTGAGCGATATGTCAACCGCGCCAGCTGGGTGGTGATTTGGTTGAAGGCCGGAAAAACAAAGCCGTCAAACTGGATCTCGGCAACCGAGCGATAGCCGCGCATCGCAAGACCAATTGCGGTTCCCACAATTCCCGACTCAGCGATAGGGGAGTTGAAGATTCGGCTGTCGCCAAACTCGTCAAGCAGGCCCTCGGTAACCCGGAAGACTCCGCCCAGCCTCGCTACGTCCTCGCCAAAAACCAGGACTTTTTCATCGCGCTGCATGGCCTTTCTAAGCCCGGCATTGAGGGCCTTGGCGATGGCCATCTCCTGATAGTTACTCATGGTCACCCATTTGATCCTCATAGGCGCGGAGCCAGGCTCTTTGGGAGTTTATCTCTGGGTGGTCGTCCGAATAGACATTGTCAAAAATGCTCTCAAGCGGCGGCTTTTGAAGGGCAAAGGTTTGCTCTCTGATGTCCTTGGCGAGCTCGTCACCGGCAACCGCAACCTCTTCGAAGAAGTCCTCTTCGACTCCCTGACGCCTTAGAAACACCTCAAACCTTGCAATCGGGTCGCGCTGGCGCCAGTATTCGACCTCTTCCTCATCCCGATACTTTGTGGGGTCGTCACTGGTGGTGTGGGCACCGATGCGATAGGTCAGCGCCTCAAGTAGGTAGGGGCCTTTGCCTTCCCTTGCCTCGTCCATGTGAATCTTGGTTGCTGCGTAGCAGGCAAGCACGTCGTTACCATCCACGCGCAGGCCTGGGACACCAAACCCCTCACCCCTGCGATAGAGCGGGACCTTGGTCTGGGAGGCGATATTTGACGAAATCGCCCACTGATTGTTTTGGATGAAAAAGACAATTGGAGCCTCGTTTACCGCGGCAAACAGCAAAGACTCTGAAACATCGCCCTCCGCGGTCGCACCATCACCGAAGTAGGAGATAACCGCCAGGTCGTTTTCAAGATCGCCGGTTCCCACCCTGCCATCAAGCTTTACTCCCATTGCATAGCCAACGGCATGCAGCACCTGAGAACCGAGCACGATTGCGTAAAGGTGGAAGCGAGTTTCCTCTGGGTTCCAACCTCCGTGGTTTACCCCACGCATCATCTTGAGTATGGACATCAGCTCAACGCCGTGCGTGATGGCAACTCCGTGCTCTCGATAGCTTGGAAAGATGTGGTCGTTCTTACCAACCGCATAACCGGAGCCAATTTGGGCGGCCTCCTGGCCTATTGCCGGCACCCAGAGCCCCAGTTGCCCTTGACGCTGGAGAGCAATTGCCTCCTGATCAAAACGCCGAATCCGGGCCATGTCTCTATAGAAAGTCTTGAGCTGATCCTCGCCAAGGGCATCAATCACCTCGCCGTAGCGGGCGTATTCCTTCTCGACCCCATAGCTGCCGTCAGGCGCTAATAGCTGCAGCATTGGTTCGGTTGCGGGGGTCACGTGACCTAATTTAGCGACCCTACTGAGAGAATGGCCCTATGTTGCGCTTTCTCGTCTCCACCATTGTCAATGCCGTAGGGCTCTTTGTTGCCACCTCGCTGGTGCCACAGGTCAACATCACTCCCTATGGGGGAGATGGTGTTTGGGAGACCATCGCATCGTTTTTGCTGATTGGTGCGATGTTCGGAATCGTGAACGCAGTGATTGCGCCGGTCATAAAGGTCCTGGCCTTCCCCCTCTACATCATCACCTTTGGCCTGATTGCCTTTGTTATTAATGGTGCGATGCTGCTTCTTGTTGCATGGCTCAGCGGCCTAATTGGCTCTGAGATCCTCACTATCGAGGGCTTCACCTCCGAAGGGTTAACGATTGACAGCCTTGGCTGGGCAATTCTGGCGGCCATCGTGATGAGCATCGCGAGCTTCCTCACCCGCTCCGTCCTTAGAATTCTCAAAATCAAGTAGCAACGGCAAAAAGCCAACTCTTTACCCAGCAGCGAGGCATCTAACCTCCGATGGGGCAAAATGGGCACGTGAGCAAACTCTCGAGCCAACCGCTAAGCCCCCTAGATGGTCGCTACCGCTCTCAGGTTGGCGACCTTGGCCTCTACCTCAGTGAGGCAGGTCTCAATCGAGCAAGAATCCAGGTTGAAATTGAATGGCTAATCTGGCTCGTCGAAAAAGACCTGCTCGGTGGCGGTGCGTCGCTGAGCGAGAAAGAGGTCGCCGGGCTACGCGCGGTCTACGAAGACTTCTCCGACTCAGACGTAAAAGCACTAGGCGAAATAGAGGCCACCACCCGCCACGACGTCAAGGCCGTCGAGTACTTCATTCGCAACAAGCTCGAGGCGATGGGAAGAGCTGACCTAAACGAGCTGGTTCACTTTGCCTGCACCTCCGAAGACATCAACAACCTCGCCTACGCGCTCACTATCCGAGACGCTCTGGAGAAGGTCTGGCTTCCTTCGGTGAAGGTGCTACTCGAAAAATTGCGCGGGCTCTCGCAAGAGACTGCAGCTACGCCGATGCTCTCTCGCACCCACGGCCAGCCGGCCACCCCAACCACCTTGGGCAAGGAGCTGGCCGTCTTCGTATTCAGGCTTCAGCGCCAGCTCTCTCGGATTGATGGCCAGGCTTTCCTCGGAAAGTTCTCAGGTGCCACTGGCACCTACGCTGCCCACCTAGTTGCCGCACCAGATGTTGATTGGCCAGAGCAATCGAAGGGTTTTGTCGAGTCACTTGGGCTCACCCACAACCCCCTAACCACGCAGATTGAATCCCACGACTGGCAGGCAGAGCTCTACCAAAAGATGGGACACGTCAATCGCATTCTCCATAATTTCGCAACCGACATCTGGACCTACATCTCAATCAACTACTTCAAGCAGATACCTGTGAAGGGCGCCACTGGATCGTCAACCATGCCCCACAAAATCAACCCCATCAGGTTTGAAAATGCGGAGGCGAACCTAGAGCTGTCGCTCGCAATCTTGGACTCTCTCGCCTCCACGCTCGTGACTTCGAGACTGCAGCGCGACCTAACCGACTCGAGCGCTCAGAGAAACATCGGGGTCGGCTTCGGGCACTCGTTGCTTGCAATCGACAACCTGACCAAGGGTCTCGATGAGCTCGCTGTCAATGAGGCCTCCTTGCTAACCGACCTACTAGAGAACTGGGAAGTCCTGGGAGAAGCAATTCAGAGCGCCATTAGAGCAGATGTCGCAAGGGGTGAAAGCGAGATCAAAGACCCTTACGCGCTTCTCAAGGACCTGACCAGGGGCAAGCGAATTACCGACGAAGACCTGAAGGCCTTTGTTGATGGGCTCGATATTTCCGAAGCTACCAAGGAGCGCTTGTTGGTTCTAAAGCCGCAGACCTACCTTGGCCTTGCAGCAGAGCTTGCAAAGCTAGTAGCTAACTAGCGCAGCCTCGGGGTATTTGGATCCTGCTCGTCTTCTTTGAAGCTCAAATCGAGTGTGGCAATAATGACAATCGAAACGATAAACGTTGCCAGGACGGAAATGATTGTTGGGTCGGTCTGGCGGGTCCCAAAGGCCACAATGATGCCGACAAATATGGAGGCTACGGTCGATAGACCCAGATAGGTCTTCAAGTTTGCAAATCGCCTCACGCCAAAAGCCTACTTGCTCCCAGGGGTCGCACTTGCAATGCCCCAGTGGACCCCAAACAGAATCAGGTATGCCCCGAAGAAACCGACCGCACTCACCGAGTCGAGGGTCGCAATTAGGAACATCAGACCAAGCGCAAGGGCGATCAGGGCGCTGATAAGCAGATCCCTGCCGTCCCTGGTCGATAGCCCTACAGCCTTCGCTCGGTAGCCCTCAAAGGCCGCGGTCAGCACACCGAGCAGCGCAACCCCGGTTATAAACAGAGCAAGAAAGACCTCTTCTGGCTGGAAAAGTGCGAAGAGGCTCAGTAACAACACCGGTAGGTAGGCCAAAGTGCTGGTTGCCTCTGCCATCGTCTGCTGTTTTGCGAGCAAGAAGGCGAGGTTGCCTAGCGCCATAGCGCCACTAAACGCCGCAAGCATGATCAAACCGACATCAGGCCCATGGGCC
>JADHKY010000071.1 GCA_016780945.1 Aquiluna sp.
CACTGAGCCAACCGAAGATCCTCGAGACAAGGGTGTAATTGACAGGCTCTTCAGGTGGTTTATCGCAAGGCCCGTGATACTTGTGCTTTTGATCGTTTTGGTCCTCCCGGCAATCTTTGGCTTCCTTTTGTTTCTCGGTCCACCAACCGAGTGGTTTGACTAAAAAACTGCTTATTTCGCAGAAAAGCATTAGTTTTTCAACTGATTTAGTCTAATAAGGCTTCTAAGTTCGCTTAAAAGCACCGCTTAGGTCAAAATGGCAGGACAAAGGAGTACAAAGTGAAAACAGAGCTTAATCTGCAACATGATCCTGCGGGCTGGAGAAATGTCCCAGCGTCCTCAAAGCCAATCGACAGAGCCAAGGTAGAAAAACTTCTGGCCAGCGAATGGGAAAGATTCGAAGCCACCACCGGCGGCTCAGGCAGCCACAACGCAAGAGCCAAGAAGGCCTTGCCGTTGGGTGTGACATCAAGCTTCCAGCACTGGGACCCATATCCCATCTCCATCGTCTCCGCCAAGGGCGCCTATGTGAAGGATGTTGACGGTAGGAAGCTTCTAGATCTCTCCATGGGTTTTGGAGCAATGCTCGTAGGCCACCTTCACCCCAAGGTCATCGCAGCAGCCAAGAAGGCGATGCGCAGCGTCGGCACACTCTTTGTGACTCCAGCCCCAATTGCAACCGAGGCGGCCGAGAGGTTCAAAAAGCGCTTTGGCCTAGACATGATTCGGTTTACTAATTCCGGCACCGAGTCGACGATGTATGCGATCAGAACCGCCAGGGCTGTCACCGGCAAGAAGGCGATCGTCAAGGTCGAGGGCGGCTATCACGGCGGCTATGACCCACTTCAGGTTTCAGTAAAGCCAGCTCTCGATGAGATTGGCGATGCCCATGCTCCAACTCCACAGGTTCCCTTTGACGTTGAGCCCGGTGAGGTCTTTACCGTTCCCTATAACAACCTCGAGAGGCTCCAGGAAATCTTCATTGAGCACGGCGACCGAATCGCCTGCTTCGTTGTCGAGCCGGTGGTTGAGAATCTGTCGATCATCATGCCCGATGCCGGATACCTAAAGAGCGTTAGAGAGCTCTGCGATAAGTATTCGATCGCTCTGATTTTTGATGAGGTCAAGACCGGCCTAACCGCTGGGGTCGCTGGAGCTGCCAAAAAGCTCGGTGTTGAGCCAGACATTATTTGTCTTGCCAAGAGTATTGGTGGCGGCTTCCCTCTGGCAGCATTTGGCGGCAAGCAGAAGTACATGGATGCCGTCGTTGATGGCCGCATGGCTCACTTCGGCACCTACAACGGCAATCCTCTCGTTATGGCTGCCGCCATAGCCGTGGACGAGCTGGCCACCGAGGCAGCCGTTGGCAAAGCCGAGGCAATCAACATCGAAACCCTCAAGAAGCTAGATGCTGTGATTGCCAAGTATGAGCTCCCTGCCCACACCATCGGATTTGGTGTTAAGGGCGCTGTGATCTGGTCTGAGACCCCGGTCCGAAACTACCGAGACTTCAAGGCAACAGACTTCGAGGTTGCTGAGCTTTCCTGGCTTTGGGGTGTGAACCGCGGTGTGCTAACCCCTCCGGGACTTGACGAGCAGTGGTTGGTTTCGCTCGCTCACAAGCAGAGCGATATGGACAAGCTTGTCGATTCGTTTACTGAGCTAGCGAAGGCGCTGCGCAGCTAACTATCTCGCCCGCTTGGCGATGGAGACTAGGTCGCCAAGCGCGGCATCGAAGTCTGCTTCGGTCATTAGCTCTAGGTCCACCACTGCCTGCCTAACGGAGCAGTTTTGCTTGCGTGCGTATTTGGCAACCTTTGTAGCGTTTTCGTATCCGAGCTGAGGGCTCAGCACCGTGACAAGTCCTATTGAGTTTTCGACGGTCTGTTGCAGGATGTCGGTGTTCGCGGTGATTCCGTCCACGCAGTTCTTGGTGAAGGTTGCAAAACCGTTTCGCAAGTAAGTGATGCTCATCAGGATCGACCTGGCCATGATTGGCTCGAAGGCGTTTAGCTGAAGCTGGCCGGACTCGGCGGCCATGGTTACCGTGAGATCGTTTCCGATAACCGTGAAGGCAATTTGGTTGATTACCTCCGGGATTACCGGGTTCACCTTGCCGGGCATGATCGAAGAGCCAGCCTGTTTCTCTGGCAGATTTATCTCATTGAATCCGGCTCTTGGGCCGGAGCTTAGGAGCCTTAGGTCGCTGGCAATCTTGGACTGCTTCACGGCTATGCGTTTTAACACTGAGCTGTAAGTGACCAAAACTCCAGAGGATTGGGTTGCCTCGACAAGGTCATGGGCCGATTCGAGCTTGATCCCAGAAAGCTTGCTGAGCTCGGCAACCACCTTTTTGGTGTAACCCTTTGGAGTGTTCAGCTCGGTGCCAACTGCGGTGCCACCGAGGTTTACCTCAGAGAGCAGCGGAATCAGCTCGTGCAGGCGCGCAGTGTCCTTTGATGTGGAGACGGCAAAGGCCTGAAACTCTTGTCCGAGTGTAATTGGGACCGCATCCTGCAGCTGAGTCCTCGCCATCTTCAGGATGTCGGAAAACTCATCCGCCTTGCGCTGGTAGGAGTCCCTTAGCTCACTCAGTGACTGATCAAGCAGCTCAATTTCAAAAATTAGTGCCAGCCTGAGAGCGGTTGGGTAGACATCGTTTGTGGACTGCGAGCGGTTCACATCGTTCAGCGGGTGAATGACCTTGTAGTCGCCCGGAGTCTTGCCCATCAGCTCCAGGGCCCTGTTGGCAATCACCTCATTGGTGTTCATGTTGGTGCTGGTTCCAGCACCTCCCTGAATAGCGTCGACGACAAAGTACTTGTCAAGCTTGCCCTCGGCCACCTCTAGCGCGGCAAGTTCAATGAAGTGGGCCTTGTCTTTGTCCAATCCTCCGATGGCAGCGTTCACTCTTGCCGCTGCGGCCTTTGTTAGCCCTAGGGCACGAATTAGGTTTCGGTAGTGTCCGATTGGGACACCGGAGATGTGGAAGTTATCTACCGCTCTTGCGGTGTGAACACCCCATAGTGAGGTAGCGGGAAGCTCGTAATCACCAATTAGGTCGTGCTCTATGCGCATTGTTCACCTTTGAACTCTCTTCTAGAGGTTAGGGCAAAAAGCTTGTGAGGGCATAGTGTGATGATAGGAAGTTAAGGGGGCCAAATTGGCTAAGAAACAAAGAACACAGGATGAATACATCGCAAGATTGCGCAGCTACAACGTAGTTGCCGGATTCCTCCACCTCGCTCAGGCAGCTGGCCTCAGCTTTGTCCTAACTCTGTTGGACAACCAAATCCTTTTCCCAGTAACGATTGAATACCCGACAGGCCCTCCAGGGGTTCCACTTCCACCAGAGCGGGTTGAGCTCTTCGACATCAACATCGGCGCTGGCGTTATCGGCTTTCTGCTGCTCTCTGCCTTCTTCCACTTCTTGATTTCTTCGCCCTGGTTCTTCTCACGTTACAAAGGCGGACTAAAGCAAAACCGCAACTACTTCCGCTGGGTTGAATATTCGCTCTCCTCCTCGGTGATGATCTGGTTGATTGCGCAGCTTACGGGCGTATCGGGCTTTGCTGCCCTAACCGGAATCTTCGCTGTAAACGCCTCGATGATCTTCTTCGGAGCACTGCAGGAGAAGTATGAGGAGCCAGGCAACGGCCAGGGCCTTCCTTTCATCATGGGTTCGATCACAGGCATCGTGCCTTGGCTTATCTTGATCGTCTACACAATCCAGCCGGGTAGTGAGAATGCCGCTGAGATTCCTGGATTTGTCTACGGCATCATCGTGGCGCTGTTCCTGTTCTTCAACACCTTCGCCTTCAACCAGGCCTTCCAGTACAAGAAGATCGGTCCCTGGAAGAACTACCTCTACGGCGAGGCAACCTATATCACGCTGAGCCTGGTTGCGAAGTCCGTGCTTGCCTGGCAGGTGTTTTCAGGAGCCATCATCCCGGCGATTGCAAGCACCTAGGCAATAGCAGAGCATCATTTAACAGTTGTGATTTTTCAGCTTGGTCTCAGCTAGGACTGCCATAATTTAGTTTCACCTGCCCTAAGAGCGAAGATGGAAAAGCTAAAGAAGATCCTTTCAAACCTCCCACACCCCATTCGCTGGGCTTTGGTTATGGTTTTGGGTTTTGTCCTTTTGGGCATGGGACTTGTAATGATGGTCACCCCAGGCCCGGGACTGCTTTTCATCTTTTTTGGGCTCTCAATTCTTGCCCTCGAGATTAAGTGGGCGAGGGAGCTGAATCAGCAGGGCATGCAGGGCCTTGAGCGAATTGTCGCGAAGCTGAAGTCCATTTTTGGCAAGAAAAACAAAGGCGAGACTAACTAGGTATCAAATAGCGGTAGCTTTTCTTGGAAGCCTCACGCTATAAATCCAGTTGATAACTGAGATTGCCTAAGGAGAAACGTGTCGTCTATTGGTGTTGTTTTAGAGACTCAAGCTGAGTCTCGGGTTGCAGCAACCCCCGAAACTGTCAAAGCTATCCGCGCGCTCGGTTATCAGGTGCTGATAGAAAAGGGTGCGGGGGCCAAGGCCTCTTTCCCGGATAGTGCCTACGTCGCAGCTGGAGCCAAGGTGGCCACCACAGCCGCCGCTTGGAAGGCAGACATTGTTCTCAAGGTCAATGCGCCCACACCCACCGAGATCAAGCGACTCAAAAAGGGTGCGATTCTGGTCGGCATTCTCAGCCCAGCACTAAACCCCAATCTTTTGAAGGCACTTGCAAAGCAGGGCGTTACCGCACTTGCCATGGATGCTGTCCCAAGAATTTCCAGGGCTCAGTCGATGGACGTTCTGAGCTCAATGGCCAACATCGCCGGCTATCGTGCGGTTGTTGAGTCGGCCCATGAGTTTGGCCGCTTCTTTACCGGTCAGGTAACGGCTGCGGGTAAGGTCGCTCCCGCCAAGGTACTGGTGGCAGGTGCCGGAGTTGCAGGCCTTGCTGCCATTGGTGCTGCATCCAGTCTTGGCGCAATCGTCAGGGCTACCGACCCGCGTCCAGAGGTCGCAGATCAGGTCAAGTCAATTGGCGGTGAGTATTTAGCTGTCGAGGTCGAGGAGCAGATGGAGTCCTCTGACGGCTACGCGAAGGCCACCAGCAAGGCCTATGACCAAAGAGCTGCCGAGATCTACACCGAGCAGGCCGAAGACGTCGACATCATCATCACGACCGCGCTCATCCCGGGAAGGCCAGCGCCAAAGCTCATCACGGCGAAGGATGTTGCCAAGATGAAGCCCGGCAGCGTGATTGTGGACATGGCCGCAGCCCAGGGCGGAAACGTAGCCGGTTCGGTTGCGGGAAAGCGCATCGTCACCAAAAACGGCGTAATCATTCTTGGCTACACAGACCTGCCATCTCGCCTGCCGGCTCAGTCTTCTCAGCTCTATGGCACAAATCTTCTGAATCTTTTGAAGCTGCTCACACCAAAGAAGAAGGGCAAGCTAGAGCTTGACTTTGAGGACGTGGTTCAGCGCTCAGTGACGGTCGTGAAGTCCGGCGAGATAACCTGGCCACCGCCACCGGTTCAGGTCTCTGCAGCCCCGGCAGCTAAGCCGGCAGAGCCGCAGGAGATGCCCGCAAAGAAGAAGATGTCGGGCCGCTCAAAAGGACTATTGATTACCGCCGGACTTGCTGCACTGTTTGGGGTTGTTTCACTTGCACCACCGCCGCTACCTCAGCACTTCCTGGTGCTGACGCTGTCGGTAGTAGTCGGCTTCTATGTAATTGGTAAGGTCCACCACGCCCTCCACACCCCGCTGATGAGCGTCACCAACGCCATCTCCGGAATTGTGGTGGTGGCAGCAA